>NZ_JBFODM010000073.1:0-9874 GCF_040908325.1 Aeromonas sp. R4-1 | reverse complement strand
GGGTATAACCCATCAGGTGGTGCGCAATCGTCAAGGCGAACGGGTAGTCGGTGCGTATCACATCCAGCATGTGAACGGATATCACCATCGGTTGAAAGAGTGGATGGAGCGGTTCCATGGCGTGGCGACGCACTACCTGAAGAACTACCTGGGTTGGCGCCGGATGTTGGAGCGTTACGGAAAAGGCGTAAATATCAAAGCATGTTTGCATGAGGCGCTGGGGCGCCCCATGCAACACGTAATTGGGACATAGCCTTTTTTTTGCCTAAACGCCTCTTTCCCGGCGGTTTGCACTGATTGCTGCATCAAGCACAATTCTCTTGTGCAATTACCCCTCTTTTTCACAACAAGATGGCGGCATAAAGTGGCCTCACGTCCACCATGAGGAACTCAAGATGAGCCACGATCACCTGTTCTGCCCGCTGCGCCTCGGCCAGCTGCACCTTGCCAACCGCATCGTCATGCCCCCCATGACCCGCTCCCGTGCCAGTCAGCCGGGTGATGTGGCCAACGCCATGATGGCGAGCTACTACGCCCAGCGCGCCGAGGCGGGCCTGATCATCAGCGAAGGCACCCAAATCGACCCCATGGGCAAGGGCTACGCCTGGACGCCGGGCATCTACAGCGCAGAGCAGATCGCTGGCTGGAAACTGGTGACCGATGCCGTGCACGCCAAGGGGGGCACCATCTTCGCCCAGCTCTGGCACGTGGGCCGGGTCACCCATCCGGACAACATCGGCGGCGCCCAGCCCATCTCCGCTTCAGCCCTGCCCGCAGTGGGCGTCAAGGTGTTCGTCGATAACGGCAGCGATGCGCCGGGCTTTGTCGAGACAGTCACCCCGCGCGCCATGACCCAGGCTGATATCGATGCGGTAGTGGGACAGTTCCGTCAAGCGGCCCGCAACGCCATCAGCGCCGGTTTTGACGGTATCGAGCTGCACGCCGCCAACGGATACCTCATCAACCAGTTCCTCGACTCCGAATCCAACGCCCGCACCGACAGTTATGGCGGATCGCTGGAAAACCGGCTGCGCTTTCTCAAAGAGGTGACAGAAGCGGTTAGTAGCGAAATCGGGGCCGAACGTGTCGGGGTGCGTCTTGCGCCGCTCACCACCCTCAACGGCACCGTGGATGCCAATCCGCAGGAGACCTATCTGGCGGCCGCTCGTCTGCTGGGCCAGCTCAACGTGGTCTACCTGCACATTGCCGAAGCGGACTGGGACGATGCCCCCCTGATGCCGGAGAACTTCAAGCTGGGTCTGCGGGATGCCTTCCCCAACACCCTGATCTACGCCGGTAAATATGATGGTGATCGCGCACGCGCCGCCCTCGAAGCGGGCTGGGCCGACATGATTGGCTTTGGTCGCCCCTTCGTTGCCAACCCGGATCTGCCGAACCGGCTGCGCCACGGCTATCCGCTGGCCCCACACGATCCGGCCACCCTGTTTGGCGGCGGCGAAAAAGGGCTGACAGACTACCCCGTCTATCAGGCCGAGGACGCAGCAGCCAGCCGCTGATTGCCAATGGCCAACCGGCCACGTAAAGCAGGCCCCACAGGTTGGGGCCCGCCGTATTGTTGCGCATTAGCAACAGTGATATGACTGACCGAATCACTGTTGCAATGACCTCGTTGTTCTCTCCCCTCGCTTTCACAAGGAGTCATCATGAATCACACCCAAGCCTGGTGCTGGCATGCCCCCGGTGAACCGACCCAGCTTACCCTCGCCGATCTGCCCCTGGCACCGCTCGCCCCTGACGAGGTACTGGTGGCCAACCGGGTCATCGCCTTCAATCCGGTGGACTGGAAGCTGATCGAATATGGCCACTCCAACTGGCAGGATGGTCAGGTGCCCGGCGTCGATGGCATGGGCACTATCGTGGCCCTCGGCGCCAACGTCAGCCATCTGCGCCTCGGTGCCCGGGTCGCCTATCACACCGACCTGCGCCATCACGGCAGCTTTGCCCGCCACACCCGGGTACCAGCCCGCGCCCTGCTGCCGGTGCCCGATGCCCTAAGTGACGAGGCGGCCGCTGCCCTGCCCTGTCCCGGCCTCACCGCGTGGCAGGCGCTGGCCAAGTTGCCGCGCCTGCACGGGGAAGCGCTGCTCATCACAGGTGCTGGCAGCAGCGTCGGCCGTTTTGCGGTGCAGCTCGCCCTCCAGCAAGGAGCGCGGGTCTTTGCCAGCGCCAGTCCACGCCACCATCACTGGCTCAAACAGATCGGTGTGCAGGGGGTGGCCGATTATCGGGATCCCGACTGGCTGGCCACCTTGCAGACTGCCAACGGCAACGAGCCGTTCGAGGGGATCATCGATCTGGTCTCCAGCCAACAGGCAGAGAGCCTGCTGCCCGCCCTTGGCTACTACGGTCACATGGTGACTGTGCTCGGGTGCATCCCGCACAATCCGCTGCCCGCCTTTGCCCATTGCCATTCGTTGCACGAGATTGCGCTGGGCGCCCAGCACGCCTTTGGCACCGACAAGCAGTGGAGCCGACTGGTGGCCGCCGGTGTCGCCATGATGGCGCAGATGGCGAGCGGCGAACTGACCCTGCCGCCGCTGGTGGTGGGCGACTTTGAGGCACTGCCTACCCTGCTCGAGCGCTTCAAGCGCGAAGGACAGGGCGAGAAGTTTCTGGTGCGAGTGGCGTAATACAGCCCTCCTCCTGCAACCACACCAGCCATTGAAATAAGAGAGGCCCGCCAGTGATGACGGGCCTCTCTTTATATCTAGTGCATCTCATCTCGACTTCATTGGCGCCTGACTCAATACAGGATCACCCCGTGAGTTGCGGCATAACTGCGGATCTCCCGGGTCAGCCGCGCCTTGTCGGCCAGAGAGAGCCAGCTCGCCTCAACGGCATTGAGCGACAAGCGACAGAGCTGACTCATGGTCGCGCCGAGGCCATCGGCCAGCGCCACAAAGTTGGCATTCATATAGCCGCCAAAGTAGGCGGGATCGTCCGAGTTGATGGTGACGCAGAGCCCCTGCTCCAACAGCCGCAACACATTGTGCTGGGCCATATTGCCGAACACCTTGAGCCGGGTGTTGGAGAGGGGACAGACGGTGAGCGGCAGCCGGGTATCGGCCAGATAGCGCAGCAGCTCGGGATCGTCTGCCGAGCGCACCCCGTGATCGATGCGGCATACCTTCAGCTCGTTGATCGCCTGCCAGATGTAGTCGGCAGGGCCCTCTTCACCTGCGTGGGCCACCACCGGCAGCCCCAGCTCGCGGCATTTGGCAAAGACCCGGGCAAACTTGGTCGGCGGATTGCCCTTCTCCCCGGAGTCGAGGCCGATGCCGTGAATCCGTGACAGGAAGGGCTCCGCCTCCTCCAACGTAGCGAACGCCTCCTCTTCGCTCAGGTGGCGCAAAAAGCTCATGATAAGGCGCCAGCTGATGCCAAACTCCTTCTCCCCGCTCTGCAACGCCCGCTCGATACCGCCCAGCACGGTAGCAAAGGGGATACCGCGGGCAGTGTGGGTCTGCGGGTCGAAGAAGATCTCCACATGCACCACCTTGTCGGCGGCGCAACGCTCAAGATAGGCCCAGGTGAGGTCGAAGAAGTCCTGCTCGGTCACCAGCACGCTGGCGCCGCGATAGTAGAGATCGAGAAAGGATTGCAGGCAGTCAAAGTCATAGGCGGCGCGCACGCTGGCCACATCGGGCCAGGGCAGTGGCACATTATTGCGGCGGCCCAGCTCAAACATCAGCTCGGGTTCGAGGCTGCCCTCGATATGCAGGTGCAGCTCCAGTTTCGGCAGTCCGGCGATAAATTGCGCGGTGCTGAGGTGTTCGGGTGTGACTGGCTTGGAAATCGGGGTGTCCATAGCGACGGCTCCATCAGCAAAGTGATCCGGCGTCAGCCCCTCCACCAGACTGACCCGACGGCAGCTTTATTGTGCACCGAAGTGGCGAGACAGGGGAGACTTGTCATCAAACAGACTTATAATGGCGTCACAAAAATCATAAATGATTGAACATCTTAACGATTGGCGGCTCGCCTGCGCCCTGACAAGGAGTTTTCATGAAGAAGAACGTCATCTGCGATATCGACGGTGTCATCCTGCACAACAACGATCTCATCCCCGGTGCCGACCGTTTCGTCCATCGCCTGCTGGAGCAGGGCAGCAAGCTCTTGTTCCTCACCAACTACCCGGCCCAGACCCAGAAAGATCTGCAAAACCGCTTCCGTTCCGCCGGGATCGAAGTGCCGGAGGAGTGCTTCTACACCTCCGCCATGGGCACCGCCGACTTCCTCAAGCGTCAGGATGGCAAGAAGGCCTATGTGATCGGTGAAGGGGCGCTGACCCACGAGCTCTACAAGGCCGGCTTTACCATCACCGACATAGACCCGGACTTCGTGGTGGTGGGCGAGACCCGCAACTACAACTGGACCATGATGCAACAGGGGGCCAAGTTCGTCGATCAGGGGGCCCGCTTTATCGCCACCAACCCCGACACCCACGGCCCCATGATGCACCCGGCCTGCGGCGCCCTGTGCGCCCCCATCGAGCGGATGACCGGCAAGAAGCCGTTTTATGTCGGCAAACCGAGCGCCTGGATCATCCGTGCGGCGCTCAACCGGATGGAGGCCCACTCCGACGACACCATCATCATCGGCGACAACCTGCGCACCGACATTCTGGCGGGCTTTCAGGCCGGTCTCGAGACGGTGCTGGTGCTCTCCGGGGTGAGCAAGGTCGCCGATATCGACCGCATGCCGTTTCGCCCGAACCATATTTTCGACTCCGTGGTCGACATCGATATCGTCTAATCACCACCCAAGCGTTAAACAGGGCAGGTCTCTCCTGCCCTTGCAGGATCTGTTATGGAACCCATTCTGATCGCCGTGGCCTTTGGCTGCGGCATGGTAGTCAATCTGATTGGCCTGCCCCCCCTGCTAGGCTTTCTGGCCGCCGGTTTTATCCTCAACGGCATGGGATATCAAAATACTCCCGCCCTGAGCGAGGTGGCCGATCTCGGCGTCACCCTGCTGCTGTTCACCATCGGTCTCAAGCTCAATATCAAGACCCTGATGCGGCGCGATGTGTGGGGCACCACCAGCCTGCACCTGCTGCTCTCCACCCTGCTCTTTACCGTGGTACTGCTGGTCTGCAAGGGGCTGGGGCTCGAGCTTGCCCTCTCGCTGGACTGGAAGCTGGCGCTGCTGCTGGGTTTTGCCCTCTCCTTCTCCAGCACCGTCTTCGCAGTCAAGGTATTGGAAGATCGCAGCGACATGAATGCCCTCTACGCCCGCATCGCCATCGGGGTGCTGGTGATGCAGGATGTGTTCGCCGTGGCGTTTCTGGCCTTCTCCAGCGGCAAGTGGCCCAGCATCTGGGCGCTCTGGGTGCTGGGATTACCGCTGCTGCGCCCGCTGCTGTTCAAGCTCTTGGAGCGGGCCGGTCACGGCGAGCTGCAGGTGCTGTTCGGAGTCTTTCTGGCGCTGGTGGTCGGGGCCGCCGGTTTTGAAGTAGTCGGCCTCAAGCCGGATCTGGGCGCCCTCATCATCGGCATGATGCTCGCCTCCCACCCAGCTGCGGCGGGGCTGGCCAAGGCGCTCTTCAACCTCAAAGACCTCTTTCTGGTCTGCTTCTTTCTCACCATCGGCCTCAACGGCCTGCCGACCCACGACACCATGCTGCTGGCACTGGCGCTGGTGCTGGCCCTGCCGCTCAAAAGTGTCCTCTACTATCTGGTCTACAGCGGCGCTCACCTGAGGGTGCGCACCGCCCTGCTCTCGACCCTGGCGCTCACCAACTTCTCGGAGTTTGGCCTGATCGTCGCGGCCATCGCCGCCAAGGCGGGCTGGCTCTCCCACGAGTGGCTGGTGGCGGTCTCGCTGGCGCTGGCGGCGAGCTTTATGATCTCCGCCCCGCTCAATGCCCAGAGCGAGCGCATTTATCACCGCATCGGACACTGGCTGCGGGGATTGCAGGCAAGCAACCTCCATCCGGAAGACAGACCCATCGAATTGGGCGATGCGGAGGTGATCATCCTCGGTATGGGGCGGATCGGTCAGGGGGCCTACTTCGAGCTGGAGAACAAATACGGCAACGTCATCCTCGGAGTGGAGAACGACAGCGAGAAGCTGCCCACCCTGCGCGCCCAGGGGATGAACGTCATCGAGGGGGATGCCACCGATACCGACTTCTGGGACAAGGTGCTGCTCTCCAATCAGGTCAATCTGGTGCTGCTGGCGATGCCCCACCACTCGGGGAATCTCTACGCCATCGAGAAGCTGCGCAGCCACGGCTTTGCCGGCAAGATAGCCGCTATCGTCCGCTTCGAGGATGATATCGCCTCCTTGCAAGAGCAGGGGGTGGATGCGGTGTTCAACGTCTACAACGAAGCGGGCAGCGGCTTTGCCCGTCATGTGATCCGCCGCTTGCAGCCGCTTTGAGTCGTCGGGCTGCGGCTCTTGGCAAGGGAATGCGCATCGTTTAAGTTATGCACAACCTCGTTTAATAAAACGAACAAACGCGGGGCCGGGATGGCCCCGCTTTCCTATCTGCCGAAGCCAAGGAGGCACCATGAAGACCCTCAACGACTGGATTTTGCTCGATCGCCACGAGGCGGCCCCTACCCCGCTGATGCCCGCCCCCGAGCGCATTAAAGCAGGCTATCCGAGTCAGACGGTGTGGAACCACTACTCCGATCCCAGCCAGCAGTTTCACGTGGGCTTCTGGGCTTGCGAGCCGGGCCGCTGGGCCATCCACTACACCGAGCACGAGTATTGCCAGCTGCTGGAGGGGGATGTGGTGATCCACGACAGTCAGGGCGGCCAGCTGGCCCTCAAACCCGGCGATCAATTCGTCATTCCCGCCGGCTTTGTCGGCGAGTGGGAGACCCTCACCCCCTGTCGCAAGGTCTATGTGATCTTCGAACCCGCCTCGGCTTGACGTTCACGTCACCCTGCCCCGTTGCAACAATCCTTATCCTGTTGATCTGCTTGACGCTTACGGCATGATTTTCTGCGGTTTTCCCGCTTGCAAAAGGTTTTTCCGCTAGGCATTGTGTCTGACGAGGAATGTAAATGGAATTTCGAGCCCAAACGTGGGGGGCTCATATAAAAATCAAGAGGATTACCGCCAATGTGTTCAATTTTCGGCATTCTGGATATCAAGTCCGATGCAGTAGCCCTGCGCAAATCGGCGCTGGAGATGTCCAAGCGACTGCGTCACCGCGGGCCTGACTGGTCCGGCGTCTATAGCTCAGACAAAGCCATTCTGGTGCACGAGCGTCTGGCCATCGTCGACCCGGGCAATGGCGCCCAGCCGCTCTACAACCCCGAGCGCACCCATGTGCTGGCGGTCAACGGCGAGATCTACAACCACAAAGAGCTGGAGAAAACCCTCAAGGTCGACTTCCAGTTCCAGACCAAATCTGACTGTGAAGTGCTGCTGGCTCTTTACAAAGAGAAGGGCCCGGCGTTTCTCGACGATCTCAACGGCATCTTTGCCTTCATCCTTTATGACGCCGAACAGGATGCCTACCTGATTGGTCGCGACCACATGGGGATCATCCCCCTCTATACCGGCCGCGACGAGCACGGCAACTTCTATGTCGCCTCCGAGATGAAGGCGCTGGTGCCGGTCTGCAAGAGCGTCGAAACCTTCCCGCCGGGACACTATCTGTGGAGCAAGGATGGCGAGCTCAAACAGTGGTACAAACGCGACTGGATGGAATACAGCTCGGTCGAGCACAACGTCAGCGACAAGGCCGAGCTGAAAGCCGCGCTGGAAGCAGCGGTCAAACGCCAGCTGATGTGCGACGTGCCTTATGGCGTGCTGCTCTCCGGCGGACTGGACTCCTCCGTCATCTCCGCCATCACCAAGCTCTATGCGGCGCGCCGCATCGAGGACGATGGCAAGAGCGAAGCCTGGTGGCCGCAATTGCACTCCTTCGCCGTCGGTCTGGAAGGGTCTCCGGATCTCGCCGCCGCCCGCAAGGTGGCTGATCACCTCGGCACCATCCATCACCAGATCCACTTCACCGTGCAGGAGGGTCTGGATGCCCTGCGCGACGTCATCTATCACCTCGAGACCTATGACGTCACCACTATCCGCGCCTCCACGCCCATGTATCTGATGGCCCGTTACATCAAGGCGATGGGTATCAAGATGGTGCTCTCCGGCGAAGGCTCCGACGAGCTGTTCGGTGGCTATCTCTACTTCCACAAGGCGCCCAACGCCCGCGAGTTCCACGAAGAGAACGTGCGCAAGCTCGCCTCTTTGCACCTCTATGACTGCCTGCGCGCCAACAAATCGATGGCCGCCTGGGGGGTGGAGGGTCGCGTGCCCTTCCTCGACAAGGAGTTCATGGACGTGGCGATGCGTTTGCAACCTGCCGACAAGATGTGCGGCAAGGGCAAGATCGAGAAGCACATCCTGCGCGAAGCGTTCGAAGATCTGCTGCCCCACGAAGTGGCATGGCGTCAGAAGGAGCAGTTCTCAGACGGAGTGGGTTATTCATGGATCGACAGCCTGAAGGCGATGGTCGAGACCGAAGTGACGGATCAAATGTTCGAAGCGGCGGCATTCCGCTTCCCCATCAACACCCCGCTCACCAAGGAGGCCTACTTCTACCGCGCCATCTTCGACGAGCACTTCCCGCTGGAAGCCGCCGCCCGCACCGTGCCCTACGGCAAGTCGGTCGCCTGCTCCACTCCTACCGCGCTGGAGTGGGATGCCAAGTTCAAAGAGATGGCCGACCCGTCAGGCCGCGCTGTGATGGACGTGCACCAGCAGGGCTACTAAGCCAGAGCGGGGCGACCCCAGCGGCTAACGCCAGATAGCAAAAAGCCCTTCACCATGGTGAAGGGCTTTTTCATCTCCCCGCGGTCACGCACGCCAAATCACATCAGACCATCGCAGATAGTTGATTTTTCATAAATATTTAATTTTTTTACCGAGTGACAATGCATTGACAGGAAGCGCGTCGATTGACTATGCCTGAAGGGTGATCAACAGGATCACCAGGATGACAACAAGGATCGGGAGGGGGCATGGACGCTAACACTCTATCAAGGATCGGCCTGCTGACAGCACTGCTCGTCAGTCCGGCTACGATGGCCAATGACAATATCGTGGTACTGCAGCTTGGCAAAGCCTTCAGCAATGAAAAGCTCGACATCAACATCGCCGACGCCAAGTTCCATCACATGTTCTGGCGCTGGGGAGACTCAGGCTGTCAATTTGGGCTGGGGGTACGTGCCGGAACGCTCAAGGTAGAAGATGAAGAGACCGCCAGACTGGGGGGCGGCGCCCGTATCGAATGCCAATGGGGTAACTGGGTGACCTGGCTCCCCGGCGAAATGGTCTGGCTCGATCAGTACCAATTTGGGTCTCGCGGCCACGGCTACAAGGATTACGGCGGCCCCTTCCAGTTCGCCCTGGGTATCGGCCTCGGTTACGCCATCACCAAAAATTGGCTGATCGGCTATCAGTATGAGCACATGTCCAACGCATATATGTATGACAAGAACCCGGGGCTGGACAGCCATACCCTCCATATCGAGTACCGGTTCTGATTACAGGCTTATGCCTTGGTCTGTAGACTACGCAACGGAATACAGGTGTGCATGGTCCATAACGACCAGACGATAACATCGTTCACCAACGGCGATGCTACCCAGAAGAAGAATATCGACGTGCAGCTAGGGAAGGTGCGAATAAGCGGGGAAATTCTTCTCGGCTGACGCAGTCATTTCATTTCTTCATGTTTGAGCCGATTTTTTCTCCCGTAAATGCCTTGAATCAGCCTATTTAGACCGTTTCTTCGCCATTTAAGGCGTTATTCCCAGTTTTTAGTGAGATCTCTCCCACTGACGTATCATTTGGTCCGCCCGAAACAGGTTGGCCAGCGTGAAT
>NZ_JBFODM010000072.1:0-40278 GCF_040908325.1 Aeromonas sp. R4-1 | reverse complement strand
CATCGCTCAGGTTGTACCAATGCTGCATGCAGTGAATGCGTAGCATGGTTTCCAGCGGATAAGGTCGCCGGCCATTACCAGCCTTGGGGTAAAACGGCTCGATGACTTCCACCATGTTTTGCCATGGTAGAATCTGCTCCATGCGGGACAAGAAAATCTCTTTTCTGGTCTGACGGCGCTTACTGCTGAATTCACTGTCGGCGAAGGTAAGTTGATGACTCATGATGAACCCTGTCCCATGGCTCCAGATGACAAACATGATCTCATATCAGGGACTTGTTCGCACCTTCCTTAGCTTTCGGCATCGGGTGTTCTCGGTGTTTCAGCAAGCAATTTTGTTTTTTGCTTCTCTGCTACGGGATAAATATGTATGCCGCAGATGGCAAGGAGCCTGTTCTGAATCATCCATGTGAGCCAAAAATATTCCCTGAACCGATTGCCATCCAGAGAAGTACGACATCGCCGCACCAACTTCAATGACATCCCAAACAAGCCATTCTGTGTTCTAAGAGCAGTCAATATAAATCAGGGTCATGTCACGTTGTTCGTTAGCTCTTGTGAATGTTATCTCTCACGCGTTGGTTCAATCGGTCCAGCGGCTTTTGCTGGGCGCTCTCATGTCGTTCACTGTTGCTGGTGTGCAGGTATTTCGAAGTGGTGTCGATGCTGTCATGTCCTGCATCGGCCTGTACGTGGGAGAGCGGCCGCCCGTGCAGATTGATGTCATGGGTGATCCCGGTATGGCGGATCGCATGGGGAGAGAGTTGCCGCATTTCGGCTGCATCCTGGGCAAAGCCATCTTGCTCTGCCAGTTCGGCTCCCTTACCTATGATCACCATGATCAAATCCCGTAACTGGCGGATACCGAGGTTGGCATTGAGCTCGCCCTGCTCACGACCGTGGGCTGCCGCTTTATGGCGAACAAACAGTGGCGTCTGTTCATCCGGTGTCGGAAAGGGAGAGAGACCGAGGAAGCGGCGGTAGCGTTCGAGTGCCGCCAGCAGCGCTTGGGATACCGCCACGGTACGCCGTTTGCCCCCTTTGCTTTGCGGAATAAAGTAGCCCCAGACGCCGGTTTTGCGATCCCGCCTGAATTGCCCCATCACAGGTGTAAAGCCCGGCCGTGCTGCAACCTCAGAGATCCGCAGATAGCAGGCGTACATCAGAATGGTGAGAAAACGGCTGCGCTCATGCTGCTCCGGATGGTCGTTGGCAAGGGTATCGGCAGCTTGCATCACGTATGACCACTGCAACTCGCTGAAGGCCTGCACCTGATCATCGGCCTCCTGCTGTTGCGGGCGTTTGACCCGCTGCAGCAGCAGAGCGGGATTCCTGTCCATGTACTCCTCCTGGATCAGAAACTGGAAGAAGGCCGACAGGATGGCGAGCTTGGTCTTCATCGCCTGCTCGCTCAGGCGATAGGGCAAGGTGCGGCCCAGCTCCCGTTTGCCCAAAAACGGTCGCCATTGCGGATTGGGTAAGCGCTCTCCCCACTCCTTGTCGAGGACAAATTGCGCTACGTTGCGGTAGGCGATCAACTCGTCAGGGGGGGACTGACAATAGTCGAGATAGCGGATCATGATGCGGCGAGTGAGATCTTTCGGGCTGATGGCCGCCTCGCGAAAGCACCAGTGCAAAAAAGTGGTCAGTTCGCTGCGATAGGTTTTGTAGTTGTTTTCGCTGTTGCGCTGCTCCAGCAGCCAATCGACCGCCAGTTCGTAAACCAGACCGGCATCGGGCACATCATTGAGGCTGAGGTTGGCAAGGTACTGATTGACCTGTGGGTTACCGGCTTCCAGATAGATAAGGCTGTCAAACAGCGGCATGGCTGGCGGCAAGGATAATGGTTGTTGAATCATGGTGTTGCTTGTTGCTTGTTGATGCTGAGATGAGTCGATATGAGCCTGTGAGCCGAGTTGCTAGAAAAGGGCTCGTGATACATGAATGTGGCTTCTAGTGGGATTTGTATTGCCTCTTGTTGTTGCTGATTAAGGTCACCGGGAGCGATCTGGATAACGTTCTCTCCACTGTTTGCTCATTATTTCCTCATAGATCTGGCTGATGTCGCTCAGTGGTGCACGCTATTCAGTTATGCATTGTATATGCACCGTTGTTAAAAAATTCTCGGGGTAAATAGCCGTAAAAATGGTCTTAAATGCAAATAAAGTGAATACAGTGAGCTGTTTAACCCGAGAAATAGCAGGTCTGTGCAATCAGGCCACCTGCTTTAGTAGCTTCTCCTTACGCTTGGCTGCTGGGGTCTCTTCCTCTTTCGTGCCTGCCTGAACCTTGCCGCCGCGCAGCAGGGTTTGCAGCACATCGCGCTGCTCTGCCAGGTAGAATGCCAGACTCTCTTGCTGCTCTGGCGCCAGCTCGATCGGGGCGCCAGCCAACAGGGTCATCAACTCATCGGCCGTATCCAGCAGCTTGTCATAGGCATCGGCCTCTTTTTTGGTGGCAAAGGTCATTTTTTCCACTCCCCCACGAACAACCACATATTTGATCTCGACAGCCATGATGGCCTCCTCTTGCTGATGATGGATAGAGTATATGTATGGATATACAGTATTGCAAATAACCTCACCGGAAAAGAGTTCGCCGGGGTTTAGCGACAAAAGCCGCGCTGGATCAAGCTGTCTCAAAGTGCCATTTGACTTCCACGCCTGACTGGTCGGATCATGGCCTTATGACGATCGTACGACACCTGTTTATCCTGCTGATGGTAGAGGTGCTGCTCCTCGGGAGTATCGCCCACTTGGTCGTGGGACTCCCCTGGCTGCTGACCCTGCTATTTGTGGTGTTTACCCTGCTTGGGTTGCGCTGTCTGGTGGTGCTCGGCAGCTGGCTGTTTACCCGCTTCTACCCCTCCCCGGCTATCGGCCCCTGGCGCAGGGTGAAGATGATGGCGCAGGAGATGCTGGCCTACCTCTACACCTTCACCTTGCTGTTGCCGTTCGAGCCTTTGCTGATGGCACCCGATCGGCTGCGGCCATGCCAGCGCCCCGTATTGTTGGTGCATGGTTACGGTTGCAGTCGCGGGATCTGGCGTACCCAGCGCACCCGACTGGAGACCGCAGGCCATGTGGTCGCCACCATTACCTTGATGCCACCATTTGGTCATATCGATGAGATGGTGCCGCTACTGGCCAAGCGAATTGACGATGTGCTCGCGCAAACTGGGGCTGACAAGCTGGTGCTGGTCGGTCACAGCATGGGTGGGCTGGTCTGCCGCGACTATCTGGCTATCCATGGGGGTGACAAGGTCGTGCGCCTGATCACCCTGGCTACGCCTCATCAGGGGAGTCAGCTTGCTGCCCTAGGGCTTGGGGCCAATGCCCGCGAGATGGAGCCCGGTTCCGGCTGGTTGCAGCGTTTCGCCTCGGTTCCTCTCTGCGTACCCGGCATCTCGGTGCGCACCAGTCACGACAATGTGGTGATGCCGCAGGAGCGGCAACGATTGGCGGGAATGGAAGATATCGAGTTGCCCGCCATTGGCCATCTCTCTCTGCTCTACTCCCGTCGTACGACAGATCTGCTGCTTGATCTGCTGTCCCGAGTCTGACCCTCCTTATTCGTCCTTCAACTGTTATTCCAAATAAAACAGGGGCCTGATTGCTCAGGCCCCTGTTGATCTCTTTATCCCATCATCCGGTTAGAAGTGTATCCCCTTGATCAGGGTCGAGACGGCAACTTGATCGGCGGTCGCCTTGGACTTGTCGCCATCCTTGGGATCGGCAAAGGTGCGGAAGCTGGTGTTCATGATCACCTGCGCAACGCGAGGTGCCAGGGCATGCACCACCTGACCGAATACCCCGAGACGAGTGGCCAGTCGCACATGCTTGTTGATGATGGTATCGCACACCAGATCAGCCGCCTCTTCCGGCGTCATCATCGGTACCTGCTCATAGACCTTGGTCGGCGCGACCATCGGCGTTTTCACCAGCGGCATATTGATGATGGAGAAGCTCACCCCCTTGTCGGCAAACTCGGAGGCGGCAGTCCGCACCCAGGCATCGAGGGCCGATTTGGAGGCAACATAGGCGGAGAAGCGCGGCGCATTGGTCAACACCCCGATGGAGGAGATGTTGATGATGTGCCCTTTTTTCTTCTCAATCATGGTGGGCAGCACCCCCATGATCACCTTGAGTGCGCCGAAGTAGTTGAGCTGCATGGTGCGCTCCAGATCGTGGAAGCGATCGAAGGAGTCCTCGATGGAGCGGCGGATGGATCGGCCGGCATTGTTGACCAGAATATCGACGCCGCCGTGATCGGCCACGATGCGAGCTGTGATCTCCTCGGCCTGCGCCAGATTGGAGAGATCCCCCTGATAGATCTCGATGGTCAGCCCCAGCTCGGCAAACTCGGCTTTAGTCTCGGCAATCTTCTGCTCGTCGCGAGCGATGGTAACGACGTTGGCCCCCGCACCCGCCAGCTTGCGCGCGGTTGCACGGCCGATACCAGAGGTTGCCCCGGTCACCAGCACCACCTTGCCCTCTACCCGACCACGCAGGGTGCGATCGATGAAGAGCTCCGGGTCGAGATGACGCTCCCAGTAATCCCACAACCGCCAGGCGTAGCTGTGCAGCGGCGGTACTTCGATGCCTGTCCCTTTCAGTACCCGCTGGGTTTCGCGACTGTCGAACCGGGTGGGATAACTGATAAGGCGGAACACATCCTTGGGTAGACCCAGATCGGCGATGGCGGCATCGCGGATGCGGCGCACCGGCGCCATGGTCATCAGCATGGCGGTCAGGTGGCGGGGAATGAAGTTAAAGAGAGAGGCGCTGATGCGGATCGCAGGCTCCGGCGCATGGGCGGCGCGGGAGAAGGTGCTCAGCATGTCGCCAACCCGCATCGGGTTGGGGTCGGTCAGGTGGAAGGTCTTGTTCTCCTCTCCCTCCTGATGGGCGATATGCACCATGGCATCGACCACAAAGTTAACCGGCACGATATTGATGCGCCCGCCCTCAACTCCGATGGCTGGCATCCAGGGCGGTAGCAGACGACGCAGTTTCTGAATGGTCTTGAAGAAGTAGTAAGGGCCGTCGATCTTGTCCATCTCGCCGGTGTTGGAGTCACCGACGACGATGCCCGGGCGGTAGACGCGCCACGGAATGGTGCACTCATTTCGCACAATCCCTTCCGCTTCGTGCTTGGTCTGGAAGTAAGGCATGTCGAGGTGTTCGGCCTCATCGAACATGTCCTCGCGAAACAGACCGTCAAACAGGCCCGCTGCAGCGATGGAGCTGCAGTGATGGAACTGCCCCGCCCCCAGCCGCTCGGCAAGTTGAACGGCTTGACGGGTCCCTTCGGTGTTGACCTGCTGCTGGATCCCGGCCTTGGCGTTGAGATCATAGATAGCAGCCAGATGGAAGAAGTGGTCGATCTTGCCGATCAACGGCTCCTGCAACTCGACCGACACCCCCAGCAGCGGTTGCGTCATGTCACCAAAAACCGGGACTGCGCGCGATTCATCCACATTCCAGAATGCAAATAACTCCGGCAATTTATCCTGATGAGAGGCGCGCATCAGAAAATAGACGGTACAGTCGGGATGCTGTTGGAATAACTTTTTGATCAATCGACGCCCGATAAAACCACTACCGCCAGTAATGAAATAGTTCATAAAGAGAATCCTGCTACTGATTAGGGTGTTACTAGGTTGTTAGATATATCACGATTCATATGGGAATCCGCAATTTGATTGTCGGTTCGTGAGCAAACCCGAATTTCGGTGGTGTGCCTGTTCCGTTATTAGGTAGAACCCTCTATTTTTTGTCCCTAGACTGAAGTTGAAAAATCAGTAATGCCACAACCCGATTGCAGTTTCGTTGTCGCCATTACATTTAACTGTCGTTATTCAAGGAGAAGATCATGGCTAAGAAATTGAAAGCGCTGGCAGGGTCAGTGACCGACAACCAACTCACCTCCACCATCAAAGAGTCCACCCAGCAGATCTGGTTGGCGGGTCTGGGTGCCTATGCCAAGGCGCAGGAAGAGGGTGGCAAGATCTTTGAAGCGCTCGTGCAGGAAGGTGAAGCGCTGCAGGCCAAAACCCGTCAGAGCGCAGATGAGAAGATTGCCGCTGTGACCGACAAGACCGCCAATACCTGGGGCCGTCTGGAGCAGGTGTTTGAAGATCGCGTGGCCCGCGCTGTGGCCAGCCTCGGCATCCCGACCCGCAAGGATATCGACAAGCTCTCCAAGCGCATGGCCGAGCTGACCGACGTGGTCCAGCAACTGCTGGATGCGCAGGAAGAGGAGGCCCCTGCCGCTGAAGCCAAACTGGCTGCCGCCAAAAAGCCCGCTGCCCGCAAGCCTCCGGTAAAGAAGGCACCGGTAGCCAAGGCCAAAGAGGCCGTGGTTGAGCAGGCCGCCGATCTCCTCTCCGCCGCTGAAGATGCGGTGAAAGAGGTGAAGGCCAAAGCAGAGAGCGTTCTGCCCTGATCCCTCGTGGTTACGGAAGGTGATTGATACCGGCCCATGCCCTGCGCTGGGCCGGTCTTGTCATGGTGAATGTCATGGATGGGGAGGCAACGCTATGAGTACCATCGCAATTGCCCTTGCTGGCGGCGGGCCGCTCGGCGGCATCTACGAGATCGGTGCCTGCGCAGCACTCTCTGACAGCATCAACGGCCTGCGCCTTGACCATGCCGATATCTATGTTGGCGTCAGTTCGGGGGCCGTGGTGGCATCGGCGCTGGCCAACGGCATCTCGCCGGCTAAGCTGGTGCGGATCCTGCTCAGCGATGATTCGGGAGAGATGTTTGACCCGGCCACCTTGCTGCGCCCCGCCTTTCGTGAATATGCCGACCGCCTGACCTCGATCCCGCCACTGGCGTGGCAGAGCCTGACCTACTATCTGGCAGCGCCCTGGAAGCGCAGCCTGTTTGAATCGCTGCAGGGACTCTCCAAGGCCATTCCGACCGGACTGTTCGACAACCGCGGGGTGGATCGCACCCTGACCCAGTTTTTCTCTCGTCCCGGCCGCAGCAACGATTTCCGTCAGCTGCGCAGCCGACTCTTTGTGGTCGCTACCGAACTCGACACCGGCCATCCGGTCGCCTTCGGCAGCCCGGGGCTCGATGACGTGCCCATCTCGGCGGCGGTACAGGCGTCAGCCGCCCTGCCCGGTCTCTTTCCCCCCTCATTGATCAACGGTCGTTACTATGTGGACGGGGCGCTGATCAAGACTCTGCACGCTTCGGTAGCGCTGGAAGAGGGGGCGGATCTGGTGTTCTGCATCAATCCGCTGGTGCCCTATGATGCGGACATGGCCGCCGGCGCGCCGACCAATCTGGTGGACAGCGGTCTGCCGGTGGTGCTGGCCCAGACTTTTCGCGCCATCATCCACTCCCGCATGCATGTGGGGATGGATCGCTACAAGCACCAATATCCCGACGCCGACGCCCTGCTGTTTGAGCCCTCTTCTGCCGATGGCGAGATGTTCTTCACCAATGTGTTCAGTTACCGGGATCGCCGCCGTCTCTGCGAGCACGCTTACCAGCATACCCGCCGCGATCTCTGGCAGCGTCGTGACGAGCTGGCGCCGGTGCTGGCCAAGCATGGCCTCGAGCTCAATCTGGCCGCGCTGGCCGATGAGGATCGCACCCTGCTGGCCCCCGGCATTGGCTCGGTCGCCGCCCTCGACAAGTCGCTGGAGCAGTTGCAGCACTGGCTTGCCAAACGCTATCGCCACGGCGTGCGCCGTTCATCACCAAAGGAGTAGCATGGATCGCAAACCCAAACGTCGTACCCGGGAGCGGATCCTGACCACTGCCCTCACCTGCTTCAATCGACAAGGGGAACCCAGCGTCACCACCTCGGCCATTGCGGCCGAGATGGAGATCAGCCAGGGCAATCTCTACTACCACTTCCACAACAAGGAGGAGATCGTCAACGCCCTGTTCTGCGAATTTGAACAGCAGATGGATCGCCTGCTGGAGGCGGTCAGCACCCCGTCCGATGAGCCAGAAGATATCTGGCTCTTTCTCCACCTGATGTTTGAAGCCATCTGGCAGTACCGTTTCCTCTACTACGATATCGCGACCCTGATGAGTGGTTATCATCAGGTGGAACAGCGCTTTTCCGCCCTGCTGCGCCGCAAGGAGCAGACTGCCATCGCCATTTGCAACCATCTGCAAACGGTCGGGCTGATGGAGGGCACGGCGCAACAGATGCGCACGCTGGCAGCCAATGTGGCGCTGGTGGGCACATTCTGGATCTCTTACCAGCGGGCACTGCACCCCAAGGCGGACGCCGATATCGCCCTCGGCGTCTTTCAGGTGATGCAGCTGGTCGCACCCTATTTGCGGGCCGATGCCCGCGCTCATCTGGGCGCCCTCGCCCACCACTACACCGACAAGGTTTGATTCACATGCTACAGGGAGAACAAGCATGACCACTTCACAACTCGAATTTGTCCCCTTCCCCTACGCGGATGCGGCCTATGACTATGCCGGCCAGAAGCTGGCGGACAACTGGGATCGTCTCCATCAGGGGGATGCCGAACCCTGGCCGGAGGATGAACAGGTACAGGATGCCTGGCGGGCCTATCATGCCGGGGATTTTGCCCGGGCCGTCGCCCTTGGCGAAGCGGCCGGTGAGGCGGGCCTCAATGTGGCGAACAAAGCGCTGGTGATCCACGCCAGCTATCTGCTGGAAGACAAGTATGCCAAGCGCGCCGCCTTCGAGCGGGCGGCCAGCCATGCCGAGAAGCTGCAAAAGCGTCAGCCCAGGAACGCCAATGCCTGGTATTTCCACGCGCTGGCACTCGGGCGCTACAGCCAGGTCATTTCCATCTCCAAGGCCCTCTCGCAAGGAATTGGCGACAAGATCAAGGCAAGCCTTGAGAAGACTCTGGAGCTGGCGCCCGATCACGCCGAGGCCCATATCGCCTTTGGCGCCTGGCATGCGGAGATCGTCGACAAGCTGGGGGCCATGATCGGCGGCCTCACCTATGGCGCCAAGAAGGAGGAGTCCGAGCGTCACTTCAAGGAAGCGCTGGCGCTGATCCCCGACTCGGCTATCGCCCGCATGGAGTACGCCAACGCACAGGTGATGCTGTACGGCAAGAGCCGCCTGAAAGCCGCCGAAGCCCTCTATGCCGAAGCGGCCGAGTGCGAACCCATGGATGCCATGGAGCGTCTCGATGTGGAGGCGGCGCGGGAAGAGCTGGCGGATTAACCGCCACTCCTGCCACTAAGAGGTAGCAAAACAAGAGGCCAACCCGCGGGTTGGCCTCTTTTATGATGGGAAGCTGACCGGTTGGCTACGCCGTCACTGGTCGCTCAAATGCACGCTCAACCGAGCAACGCATCCAGTCCGTTGGGGTCAAACAACAGCTCCGGCTCCATCAGTACCAGCAATAGCAGTTGCTCGAACTCCACCGCAAACCGCTCGACCACCCGATCCGGATCCGGTACCAGCTTCTTGTCGGTGATAAGGCCCAGTTGCACTTTGTGATCGTAAGAGAGGATGGAGACGCCGACGCCGATATCCCCCGATTGCGGCACCCAGAACAGCGGCTGACGCAATTTTGCTCCAGCCAGATAGAGGGTCTGCTGCGGGCCAGGCACATTGGTGATCACCGCGCTGGCTTTGGCCGTGAGCAGCTCGACGGCCTGCTGCTGTACCGCATTGGGGGCCATGCCAAGGGCATGTAACAGGTTGAGCACCACCACGGGTTGTAGAGAAGTGCGCAGCGCCTGCATCCGGTCACGTACGGTATAGAGCCGCTGTAACGGGTGTTCAACATCCAGTGGCAAGTCCAGGGCCACCAGCCCGAAGCGGTTGCCCAGCGCCCCCTCATCGTCCGGTGCACGCATATTGACTGGCACCAGGGCGCGGATCTTGACCTTGTTGGCATCATCCCCCTTCTCCTGCAGGTAGTGGCGAAACGCCCCTGCGGTGGCAGCGATCAGCAGATCGTTGACCGAGCAGCCCAGTACCTTGCCCACTGCCTTGATATCCGGCAGATCAATTTGCTCCGACCAAGCCACCCGCTTGGTGCTGGTGGTCTTACCCCGCAGGCGGCAGGGGGAGTCATCACCGAGGGTGGCGATATTGCACAGCTCGCTCGCCAGATCGCGCCCGGTCTTGAGGTAATCCACCGCCTTGGTGGGATGGGTGACCACTTCGACATATTTGGACCAGAGGCTACCGGTCAGCTTGAGACCGGCCCGCACCAGACGGCTGCCCTGGTGGCAATCCTCCTCATCCTCGTCATCGCTGTCATCCAGTGGCTCCGGTGACGGTGGGCGCGGCGCCCCTTCCGGGGTGTTATCCATCATGGTCAGCATGGCTCGCACCAGCGAGAAGCCATCGCCCATGGCGTGGTGAATGCGCACCACCAGCGCTTGCCCACCCAGCGAAGTGTCGGTCAGGTGCATATCCCACAGGGGGCGCTGGTGGTTGAGCGGCGTCGAGACGAGATCGGCCACCAGCTTCTCCAGCTCCAGCTTGCCCGCTTCACCCGGCAGGATCACTCGCTTGAGGTGCTGATCGAGATCGAAATCGGGATCATGGCGCCAGTAGTAGGAGCCCCCCTCCAGCACGGCCCGCTGGTGGAAGCGGGGTTGCACCGAAATGGTATGGCGCAATCCGGCCCGCAGACGCGTTTCATCAAGCTCTCCTTCAAACATCAGGACACCGATGATCTGCATCAGGTTGTTGGGTCTGTCCATGCGTAACCAGGCGGTATCGACGCAGGAGATAAATTCACTCAGTGGCATGGTTGTTTCCCTACAAAATAAATTTACCGAGGCGGCAAATTGCTCCTTCCCTCATATCCGGATGAAGGCTTGATGCAATCAGAATGACATTAATGAGTGCCGACTCGAAATATGAAATAAAAATGAAAGATTACTTAAAAAATAGAATTGAGAGCTCGCTGGAGAATAAATCTGACAAACCATATGGCTTGCCAACTTATTTTAAACAGTCATCGTTTACAGCTGGTTTATTTAAAACCAGTGCAACGAAGAGTTTCAAACACGTTTGGGGCAAGGTAAGCGATTGTCGACATAATCGAGGATCTCTTGCTCCAGTACGCTGCGTACTGGCAACAGCATCAAACCAAGATGCACTTCCAGTTCCAGGGTATCTTCGTCCAGGGTGAGAGTGCCATGTACCCCTGAGCCGCGAAAACGAAGCTCGGTCTCCTCTTCATCAGCCCATTCGCAATCGAGTTGATAGCTCTCGCTCATGTCCGCAGCGATGGCTTCGGCCGCGATCCGGGCGGCGGCCAATCCCAGCGGATGCTGACGGCTGATCTGGATGATAGAGAGTGCGCTGCTGCCAGCGAGCGAGTTGAAGAACATGGTCGTTACTCTGGGTCATAAGTTAGTTATTGATATTAAACACATGTTCACAACAAATGAAAGGATGGTTCACATAAATGGGACTCACTTAACAGAGTCGAGAGGGATGAAGGCCATCAGCGGGGCATGGCATTTATTCCCTCCCCCGTGCGCGCTACACTTGTCACGGAACGGTCAGCAAAAGCTGCTTGTTTTTCATTCACTTGTATCTTCGTATCACCGAATCCCCATCAATGGGCCCAAGGCCAGAGAGCTGTAGATGACGCATCAAGAACATGCCCACGACGACGATAGCACCCTGGGTCGGCTCTACCGCCAGCTCAAGCGGGTTGCAGCCTTGCGCGAGCAGATGCGTGCCCACCCGGAAGATCAGCAGGATCGGGATCGGCTACGCCAGTGGCAGGCCGACCGGTTGGGGCGAACCCATCGTGACCTGCTGGAGAGTGACCGCTACGGCCCGGCGGCCGAGTTTTTCCTGACCGATCTCTATGGCCCCGGGGATTGCGCCCGCCGCGATGCGGATGTGATGCGGGTGATGCCGACAGCCGAGCGGCTGTTGCCGGAGTCCGGTCTCAAGGTGCTGGCGCAGGCGATCGAGCTTGATGCCCTCTCTGAGGAGCTGGACTATCTGATGGTGGTGGCGCTGCGGCGCATTGATGGCATTGATCCCATCACGCCAGACCACTACACCATCGCCTATCGTGCCGTGGGTGAGCAGGCGCGCCGGGAACATCAGATTGCGCTGGTGAGCGAGCTTGGGATGACGCTGGACAGGCTGGCGAGAAAACCGCTGCTGGGGGCGACCCTCAAGCTGGTGTCAGGGCCCGCCCATCTGGCTGGGCTTGGCGAGCTCTTCTCCTTTGTCGAGCGTGGTTATCAGGTGTGTCATCAGATGGGGCGTGCCAACGAGTTTCTCGAGACCATCGCCAGTCGTGAGACGGCGATCATGACGGCGCTCTTTAACGGCGACAGCAGTGCGCTTGAGTAAGGCTTATCGAGGGAGCAGCCGCCGGAATAATAAAGCGGGCCGATGAGCCCGCTTTTCGTTTATCACTGTTTGCCGGTAGATATCGGTCAGATCACCAGCAGATCCATAAAGGCGTGCACCGGGGTGGCGGCAAGGCGCGGCCCGTCCTGACAGAGGGCCAAAATGTCGTTGACCCGTTTGGTTGGGAAGCGGGTGGCCAGATTGTGCTGGAATTTCTCCACCAGCAGCGGGATCCCCTCCTCCCGACGGCGACGATGGCCGACCGGATACTCCACCTCCACTTTGGCGGTGTGAGTGCCGTCCTTGAAGAAGATCTGGATGGCGTTGGCGATGGAACGCTTGTCAGCCTCCAGATATTCACGGCTGTAACGCTTGTCCTCCTGCACCACCATCTTGCCGCGTAGCGCGTCGATGCGGGGATCGGCGGCAACATCGTCCTCGTAATCCTCGGCGATAAGACGCCCGAAGATGAGCGGCACTGCCACCATGTACTGCAGGCAGTGATCCCGATCGGCCGGGTTATTGAGGGAGCCGACCTTGCTGATGATGCGAATGGCCGACTCATGGGTGGTGAGCTCGATGCGGTCAATCTCGTCCAGCCGTCCCTTCACCTGACCGTGCAGCCTCATGGCGCACTCCACCGCGGTCTGGGCGTGGAACTCGGCGGGATAGGAGATCTTGAACAGCACGTTCTCCATCACATAGCTGCCGTACCCCTGATGCAGAGCGAACAGATTGCCCTTGAACAGTACATCGTAGAAACCCCACTTGGGGGCGCTCAGTACGCCTGGATAGCCCATCTCGCCGCTCATGGTGATAAGGGCGAGGCGCACTGCGCGGGAGGTGGCATCCCCCGCCGCCCAGCTCTTGCGCGACCCTGCATTGGGGGCATGACGGTAGGTACGCAGGCTTTGGCCATCGACCCAGGCCTGGGAAACCGCATCGATCACCTGATCGCGGGTTCCGCCAAGCATATGAGTCACCACGGCGGTACTGGCGACCTTGACCAGCACCACGTGATCGAGACCGACCCGATTGAAGGAGTTCTCCAGCGCCAGCACCCCCTGAATTTCGTGGGCTTTGACAATGGCCACCAGCACATCGGCCATGGTGAGCGGCGCCTTGCCCTCGGCCACGCGAGTACGGGAGAGCCAGTCAGCAGTGGCGAGAATACCGCCCAGATTGTCGGATGGGTGACCCCACTCGGCGGCCAGCCAGGTGTCGTTGTAATCAAGCCAGCGGATGATGGCGCCGATGTCCCAGGCTGCCTTGACCGGATCGAGGCAGAGCTGGGTGCCGGGCACCCGGGCACCATGGGGTACCAGTGTACCTGGGACGATGGGGCCAAGGTGTTTGGTACATTCGGGGAAGCGCAGGGCCAACAGGCCACAGCCAAGGGTGTCCATCAGGCAGTAGCGGGCAGTGTCGAGGGCAGCCTCACTGGTAATGGGGTGGTTGCAGACATAATCGGCAATATCGACCAGCACCTGATCAGGGTCTGGTCTGTGGTTGACGTCGACGTTGGCGGACATCGTGACTTCCTTATCGTTGTTGTAGAGAGACAAAGTGACGGGGGGCCGGGCCGACATAATCGGCGCTCGGGCGGATGATCCGGTTGTGCTCGCGCTGCTCCATCACGTGGGCGCACCAGCCGGTGACCCGTGAGCAGACGAAGATGGGGGTGAACAGCTTGGTCGGGATCCCCATGTAGTGATAGGCGCTGGCGTGGAAGAAGTCGGCATTGGGAAAGAGCTCTTTTTCTTCCCACATCACCTTTTCCGCTTCGCAGGAGACGCGATAGAGGCGATCATCCCCCACTGCCTCGGCGAGCTTGGCCGACCACTCCTTGATGATGACGTTGCGCGGATCAGAGGTGCGGTAGATGGCGTGGCCAAACCCCATGATCTTCTCCTTGGCCGCAAGCTTGGCCAGCAGTTCGCGCCTTGCCTGCGTCTCATCTTGCCAATGTTCGATCATCGCCATGGCCGCCTCGTTGGCCCCGCCATGGAGCGGGCCGCGCAAGGTGCCGATGGCGGCGGTGATGCAGGAGAACATGTCGGAAAGAGTTGAGGCGCAGACTCGCGCCGCAAAGGTGGAGGCGTTGAACTCATGCTCGGCGTAGAGGATGAGGGAGACATGCATCACCCGCCGCTCCAGCTCGCTCGGTGCCTTCTGGTGCAGCAGCGCCAGAAAGTGGCCACCGATACACTCCTCGTCGGTATCGAGGGCGATACGAATACCTTCATGGCTGAACTTGTACCAGTAGATCAGAATGCCCGGAAAGGCAGCCAGCAGCCGATCTGCCACTTCATGCTCATGCTCGAAACCATCTTCCGGTTCCAGATCGCCGAGCATGGAGCAGCCTGTGCGCAGCACATCCATGGGGTGGGCATCGGCGGGAATGCGCTCCAGTACCTCCAGCAGCGGCTGGTGCAAGGTGCGCAGGCGGCGCAGCTCGCGCTTGTAGTCGGCCAGTTGCTGGTTACTCGGCAATTCTCCCTTGAGCAGCAGATAGGCGACTTCCTCGAACTGGGCGCTGTCGGCCAGCTCCTTGATGTCGTAACCGCGATAGGTAAGCCCGGTGCCGCTCTTGCCCACGGTGCAGATACTGGTCTCCCCTGCGCTTTGACCGCGCAGACCTGCTCCGCCCAACGGTTTCTGTTGTCCCATAAGCTGCCTCCTATTCCTTGGCTGAAAACAGACGATCCAGTGTCTGCTCGTAGTGGTGATATCCGAGGAAGTCGTAGAGCGACTCCCGGGTCTGCATGGTCTCCACGACGGCCCGTTGATGGCCATCCTGGCGAATATAGTGATAGACGTTGAGGGCGGCCTGATTGGCGGCCCGGTTGGCACTCAATGGATAGAGCACCATGTCGACCCCGTGGGCGGCCAGTTGCTCTTTGTCAAACAGTTCGGTTTTGCCGAACTCGGTCATGTTGGCGAGGATCGGCACTTTGGCCGCCTGCTTGAACTGGTCGTACTGAGCAAGCTCGGTAACCGCCTCGGCGAAGATCATGTCGGCACCGGCGGCCACATAGGCGGCGGTGCGCTCAAGAGCAGATTCCATCCCCTCTACCGCCAGCGCATCGGTGCGCGCCATGATGACGAACTCGCCATTCTCGCGAGCATCCACTGCTGCTTTTATCCGATCACACATCTCCTCCAGCGACACCACCGCCTTGTTGGGGCGATGACCGCAGCGCTTCTGGGCAACCTGATCTTCCATATGGACAGCGGCGACACCGGCCCGCTCGAATGCGCGAATGGTGCGGGCGATATTGAACGCCCCACCCCAGCCGGTATCGATATCGACCAGCAGCGGCACCCGGGTGGCAGCAGTGATCCGCTCGGCATCGATCAGCACATCGTTGAGGGAGGTCATACCGAGATCCGGCAAGCCGTAGGAGGCATTGGCCACTCCGGCGCCGGAGAGATAGAGGGCTTGAAAACCACTGCGCTCGGCCATCAGCGCCATATAGGCATTGATGGTGCCGACGATCTGCAGGGGATGTTCATTGGCAAGGGCGGTGCGAAAGCTAAGGCCTGCCGAGGGGGACAAACTGGACATCATGACTCCTTTCACCTGTCTAGTCTGGCCATCTAATATCACGTTTACGTTAACGTCAATTATACTTTCGTAACATTCCGGCCGCAGGCAAGACAGGAAACCGGTTTTAGGGTAAATTTCACCAATTCCTTCAACAGGTTGAATTGTATGATGGAGCCCGGTTCCGTAATTGTATGTCCGGCGTGCGACTTGCTGATCCAGCGCAAAGCACTGCCGCTGCGTCGTCATGCCCACTGCCCGCGTTGTCACCAACATCTCTATGGCCGTTATGCCTTTCGTCCCTCCCAGTTGATGGCCCTGACCATTACCGGTTTTCTGCTGCTGCCCTCCGCCTTTTTTGAACCGCTGATCTATCTGCGGCTGGCTGGGGTCAACACCGACGCCGACCTGCTGCGCGGTATCCTGGTGCTGTTTGGCGAAGGTGAATGGTGGGTAGCCAGCCTGGTGCTCTGGTGCGCCGTGTTGGCGCCGGTGGGGTTATTGGCGGGGATCTTTGCGCTGGCTTCGGGTCTGGCCAAACGTTGGCACATTCTTCCCGTCACCTTGAAGCTGGTCGAGGTGTTTCGCCACTGGGCCATGCTGGAGGTCTATATCGTCAGCCTGCTGGTTGCCCTGTTCAAACTGATCGACATCGCCGATGTGCGCCTCGGTGGCGGCTTGCTCAGCCTCGGTATTCTGATGCTGCTCAACATGACCCTGCTGATCCTGTTTGACCCCGCCCCCTACTGGGCGAGGATCCCGTTAAAGGAGCCGGAACATGACCAGCGCCCGTGAGATGGGGCTCTGCCGCTGCCATACCTGTGGTTTGCTGGTGCGCTATCAAACTGGGGCAGTCTGCCCCCGTTGCAGCAGCAAGTTGCAGGTGCGCATTCCCCGCTCCCTCGCCTGGTCGTGGGGCTTGCTGGCGCTCGCCACCTTCATGTTGCTGCCTGCCAATCTGTTGCCCATTACCCATTTCTACAACAAGGGGTTGCTGCAGTCAGATACCATCTTCAGCGGTATCATGATGCTCTATCGCAGCAAAATGAGCGGGATTGCCACCATAGTCCTCACCGCCAGCATACTGGTGCCGGTGGGCAAAATATTGGGTCTGGGCTGGATCTGCTGGCAGTTGCAGCGGGCCAAACCGGTACGGCGCAAGCGCCAGCTGGTGATGTATCGGGTGATCGATTTTATCGGTCGCTGGTCGATGCTGGACTTGTTCGTGATTTCGCTGATGGTGGCACTGGTCGATCGTGGTGTGCTGCTGAGTGTCCGCGCAGGCCCCGGTGCCACCGCCTTTGCCGGTGTGGTAGTGCTGACCATGATGTCGGCCCGCATGCTTGATACCCGTTTACTGTGGGACAAGGCGGCCCGCTGATGATTTCTCTGTTTTTGTCTGATGTGCTGTTTAATCCAGCCAATAAGGAGTCACTATGATCGGGGCTGAACCCGTCATCGAAAAGCGCCGCTGGCTATCGCCGGTCTGGCTGTTACCCCTGATAGCCCTGCTGCTGGCGGGTGGCTTTCTCTATCAGCAGGTATTGAGCCGTGGCCAGCTTATCCAGATCAACTTCGCCCAGGGCAACGGCATCTTGCCGGGTAAAACCCAGGTTCGTTATCAGGGGGTGGCCATCGGTGTGGTGCAAGAGCTGGAGCTGGCTGAAGATGGCCGCAAGATTGCGGTGATGGCCAAGATTGACAGCCGTGCCAGACCGCTGATCCGCAAGGGATCCGACTTCTGGCTGGTGAGCCCCAAGGCGTCGCTCACCGAGATCTCCGGCCTCGATACCCTGGTCTCCGGCAACTACATCAACCTGCAACCGGGGCGTGAAAGCAATCCGCTGGAGGAGACCTTTGATGCACTGGAGGGCCCTCCCCCCGGCTATCAGGCTCAGGGGCGGATGCTGCACCTGACCGCCGATTCGCTGGGTTCGGTGGGGATTGGCGCCAAGCTCTATTTCCGCGGTATCGAGGTGGGCAGCGTCATCAATACCCGCCTGGGTCAGGACAACCAGAACGTCATTCTGGATCTGGTGATCGAGCCGCGTTTCGAACATCTGGTCAAAGCTGATACCCGCTTCTGGAACATCAGTGGCATCAAGGGCTCCTTCAGTCTGGCTGGCGTCAGCGTGGAGGCCGGCAGCCTCACCTCCATTCTGAGCGGCGGCATTGCCTTTGACTCGCCCAAAGATTCACCAGAACCGGAGAAGGGACAGACTTTCGTCCTCTATAAAGGGCTGGCGGAAGCAGCGCGCGGTGCGCGTATCGACATTGCGGCTGGTGATCTCCCGGTCAAGGAGGGGATGCCCATCCTCTATGAGGGGATCGAGATTGGTCGTATCGACCCCATTCGCCTTACCGATAAAGGCCGGGTGGTAACGGCGCTGATCAACCCAGAGCAGGCCTATCGCATTACCGACAAGAGTCAACTGGTGTGGGAGAGCGTCTCCCTCTCCGCGACCGGCGTGCAGCATGCAGATCGCCTGCTCTCCGGCCCGGCCATTCGCCTCGACTATGTGGCGGGCAAACCGGTACAGAAGATGACCCTGACCGATCGCGCCCCCCAGAGCGGCACCAAGGTGACGCTGCAGGCTGACGATCTGGCAGGGCTCAATCAAGATGCACCTGTCTGGTACAAGGGATTGCAGGTGGGCCGTATCAGCCAGCTCACTCTGGATGCACGCGGTAATGCCAGCGTCGAGCTGGTGATGGCGCCGAACTATGGTCACCTGCTCAATCGTGCCCGCTTCTATCGCGCCGCCCCGTTGCAGATCGATGCCGATCTGAGCGGCATCAAAGTAGAAACCAGTCCGGCCAGTGCCTGGCTGGGGGGCGGGATCAAGCTGGTGCAAGCCAGCAGTGGCGAGCGGATTAACCGTCTCTACCCGAGTCAGGAGCTGGCACTGCTCGGCACCCGTGATGCCAAGCCCCAGCGCTGGTTGCTCAAAGCAGATCAGGCCGATGGCATTGGCATTGGCTCGCCTGTGCTCTATCTGGGGCTGGAAGCGGGCAAGGTCAAACAGCTACGCGCCGCCAAAGAGGGGGTCGAGATCGAACTCGAGATTGATGGGGTCTATGCTCCCCTCCTCGCCCAGCAACCCCAGTTCTGGAAAAAACCGGCCATCGACACCAAGGTGCGGGTCGATGGGGTGCAGGTCAAGGTGGGCAACCTCGGTACCTTGCTGCGCGGTGCCATCGAGTTCGATCGGTTGGCCAATGGCCGCAGCAGTCATCAACTGTTCGATTCCAGGGAGCAAGCCAAGGCCAAGGTGCGCCAGCTGTCACTGGTGGCAGAGAGCAATCCGGGGCTCGGGATTGGCAGCCCGATCCGCTATCGCGGTGTCGATATCGGCAAAATTGAAGAGATCGAGCTGGAGCCGTCACTGGGTCAGGTGATCTTCAAGGCGGAACTCGATGGCCACTATGCCGAGCGTTTCCTGCAGTCCGGCGCCCGCTTTACTCTGGTGCAAGCCAAGCTGGGATTAGGCGGCGTTGCGCACCTCGATACCCTGATCAAGGGGTCATTTGTAGAGGCACAACCGGGTAAAGGCGCTGGCAAAGATCGCTTCCCCTTGAGTCAGGTCGGCCCTTTGGGTCTGGCACTGACCCTCAAGAGCCCCTCCGTCAATGGCCTGAGCGTCGGCAGCCCGCTGCTGTTTCGCAAGATGGTGGTGGGCAGTGTCACCAGGGTGGCGCTGGCTCGGGATGGTAGCGAGGTGGTGATCGACGTTAACGTCGATCAGGAGTATGCCCATCTGGTGCGGGCAAACTCCCGTTTCTGGAATGTCTCCGGGGTCAAGGCGGATATCGGGTTGACTGGCGGCACCATCGAAGTGGAGACGGTGCAGAGCCTGCTGGCTGGCGGCATCGCCTTCAATACGCCGGAGAGAGAGATGGGGGCGACCGTCAAGGCGGGGCATAGCTATCCGCTCTATGGCAAAGCCGAGAAAGAGTGGCTGGAGTGGAGTCCACGTATCCAGCCCTGATCTCTTCCCTTTGTATCTCATCCAAGCCCGGCACAGTGCCGGGCTTTTTTATATTCCGGTGCCTGTTGATGGGGTTCAGATTCAGAATATTCTTAGCCTTGTGGTAGGATATCGCCCCTCTTTTTCGGTCAACGAGACGGCACAGTGCACGACAACACCTTCCTTCCCGATTACTTTTTACGCCACATTGCGGCCATCATGCCGGCCCATCTCTCGATGGATGAGTTTGTGGCCAGTTGTCGACGTCCGCTGCGCCGCAGCATTCGGGTCAATACCTTGAAGATCGCCGTCTCGGATTTCGTCGCCCTGATGGAGCCACTGGGTTGGCAGCTCGACCCTGTGCCCTGGTGTGATACCGGCTTCTGGCTGACCCGCAGCGATGAAACTGTCCCCCTTGGCAACACCGCCGAGCACTTGAGCGGGCTCTTCTACATTCAGGAAGCGAGCTCCATGCTGCCGGTGACGGCACTCTTTGCCAGCGACAAGATCAAAGCGGATGGCATGTTGCTGGATGCAGCGGCGGCCCCCGGATCCAAGACCACCCAGATAGCCGCCCTGATGAACAATCAGGGGATGTTGGTTGCCAACGAGTTTTCCAGCAGCCGGTTGAAAGTGCTTAGCGCCAATATCCAGCGCTGCGGCGTGACCAATGTGGGGATGACCCATTTTGATGCCAAGGTATTTGGCCAGTGGTTGCCGGAGACCTTCGATGCCATCCTGCTCGACGCCCCCTGCTCCGGTGAAGGGACGGTGCGAAAAGATGAAGATGCGCTGCGCAACTGGAGTATCGAGAGCATCGACGAGATTGCAGCGGTGCAACAAGGGTTACTTGAGAGCGCCTTCCATGCCTTGAAACCGGGCGGTGTGCTGGTCTACTCCACTTGTACCTTGAGTGAGCAGGAGAATCAGGCAGTCTGCCAATCCCTGCTGGACAAGTTTAGCGATGCCTTGAGTTTCGACTCGCTGGCTGACCTGTTCCCCCATGCAGAGCAAGCCTGCACACCCGAAGGATACCTGCACGTTTGGCCTCAGATCTTCGACAGTGAAGGCTTTTTCGTCGCCAGATTGCGCAAGCATCACTCGGTGCCCAACACCATGTTCAAGCCTGGCAAGCTGGGTAAATTCCCCTTTGCGCCGCTTCCAGCCAAAGAGGCGGAACCCATGTTGCGCGAGATTGAAGCCAACTTCGGGGTGGCACCACAGGGTCTGCTGTTTGGCCGCAATGACGAGATCTGGCTCTTCCCCCAGCGGTTTGATCAGGTGCAGGGCAAGTTGCGTTTCGATCGCATCGGCATCAAGTTGGCCGAAACCTTCAAGAAAGGTTATCGCCTCACTCATGAGTGGGCACTGGCCTATGGCGATAAAGCGAGCAAGGGCGTGGTCGAGCTGGATAGCGACAATGCGCGGGAATTCATGATGGGGCGGGATGTCTGGCCAGAACAGGATGCGGGCACTGGCGAGGTGATCGTCCGCTATCAGGGGCATACCCTGGGGATGGGGAAATGGGTGGGGAGTCGGGTCAAGAATGCCCTCCCCCGCGAGCTGGTGCGTGACAACAATCTGTTCAATGCGTAGTGGGTCGTTCGGTGCATCTGCACTTGAACGAGTCTGAAATACCCACACTCTGGTTGAACTTTTCTTCGGATCTTGAAAAGCCTTGAGCCTTGTCTAAGCTTAAGGCAATCCGAACACCAGTTAGCGCACGGCTCTGCAAGGAGCCAATTCCCCTATGCCAGGTACAAGGAATTCGTACCTGGCTTTTTTTATCTCTTCACGTATCGCTGTTACTTCACTCTTGTGTCTATTCAACTGTCTCTTCGACCTGTGTGGCGACTCTGTTTTCAAACGGAGGTTCTCTACCCAGCTCATGTTGGTAGAGCAGATCGATCGCCTGCTCGATGAGTGATGCCTGACTGTCTTCGAGATGAAGACCCAGTGCGGCCAATCGTTCGGCGTGGCGATTGCTGATCCAGCATTGCAGCCGGGTATGGGTCTCCTGCTTGCGTTTTACATGTTGGCGCTGCCGCTCGGCATTGTTTTGGGGCACCGCCTCTTGCTCTTCACGCACTGTCATTTCTTGGCTCATATGTCCTTGCGATGTTCCATTTCCGGATTTGTTATCTCTCATCACATGCCATTATCCATAGGAAGATGGCCCTTCCCCTTTGGGCTGCAGGCTGCACGGCAAATATATCATCAGATCAACAAGATATCATTTAACATAAAAAATGAAGTGACGCAGTTGTGTCAAAGCAAGCCATCTAGGGCATGATCGGAGAATTTGTGGGCGTCATCGAAGTACTCCTGCAGGGTTCGCATATCCTTGTGGCGAGTGACTTCAATGATCTTGTTCATCGGCTTTCCGGCAGTCACCGCCGAGGTGATGAACCCGCGACGCAGGCTGTGGCCACTGACGTAGAGATCGTCAATGGTTTGGCCGGTTCGGCGCTTGATCATCAGATTGATGCCCTGAGGGCCGAGCGGTTCGGCCATCAGTTGACCCCAACGATTCATGCGCCGAAATAGTGGCCCCTCGCTGATCCGGCTTTTGTGTAGCCACTTTTGTAGTGCCGAGACGGGACAGTAATGCTTGCCCGGGATCAGGGCGATCTCGGTTTCATGCAGCTGATGTTTGCTCGGTTTGAGGCGAAGGCGGATCCCCTGCCCCACAAAATCGAGATCGCTCACCTCAATTCGGGCTGCTTCCGAGCGGCGCAAGGCGCCACTGAACATCAAGAGCAGCAGGGTGTGATCACGCAAACCAGCCAGATCACCGGTGTCGATGCCATCCAGCACCTGGGTCAATGGTTGCAGCGTCAGGGCGCCGGTTTTGTGTTTACGGTTATCCCCCAACCTGACAATGCCGCGCATCATCTCCTTGATTTCGGGATGTTCGGTGGGCATGGGATGAATGCCTTTCTGCTTGAAGGCATAACGGATCCCGGCAAGCCGTCTCACCAGGGTTGCCGGTTTGCGAGGCTCGCCATTACGCAGCTCTCCCTTCCCCTCCTCTTTATCCAGCCATATCCAGTCGGCCAATACGCCGTCGGCCTGATCAGCGAGAAAATTCATGATGTCGTGATGGGTGGTTTGCAGTGGATCCAGCCCGTGCAATTGACACCAGAAGACAAAAATACGGGTATCCGCCTGATAGGCATTGAGTGTGGAATCCGCTTTTGCACTGCGCAAAAAGCGGCGTGCCCGACTATTTAGCTGTGCATCAAAAACAGTCTGCAGTGACTGATGAGCTGGATTGGACAAGGATGGATATGCCACGGAACTCTATGATTCATATGAAGTTTGAGAGGATCTTACAGGATCCTCCCCATACATCAAGTATCGATAATGAATATTATCGATACTTATAGCCTGATGCTTTAATACCCTTCGACCACAACGAAAAAACGAAACATCGGAATATCATTCACCCAGTTTTGTATGGATGAACGAGTTGAATTGACTGGGTGGGTGAGAGATAACGTTGTGCTAGGTTGATTTTCAGGTGGGTAATCAGCTTGGTATTTGAAATATAAAAAGCCCCGAGCAACGGGGCTTTGAGGTTATTTCTTAGCCAGCTTGAAGAGTTCAAAGAAATTCAGGCTGGTGGCTTCTGCCAATTCGTTAAGCGGAATATGGCGCAGATCAGCAATAAACTGGGCAACATCTCGCACAAAGGCGGGTTCGTTCTCCCTCCCCCGATGCGGCACGGGGGCAAGATAGGGCGAGTCGGTTTCGACCAGCAATCTGTCGAGGGGAAGTGCCTTGACCACCTCTTGCAGTGCAGACGCATTTTTGAAGGTGGCGATCCCGGAGATGGATATATAGAACCCCATCGCCATCGCAGCTTGCGCCATTTCGAGGGACTCGGTGAAGCAGTGCAGCACACCGCCAACCTGATCAGCGCCCTCTTCAAGCATGATCTCCAAGGTATCTTGCTGGGCATCGCGGGTATGGATGATCAGCGGCTTGTTCAACGCGCGAGCAACCCGGATATGTTCGCGGAAAGAGGCTTGCTGAACTTCCTTGTTCTCGGGCGAGTAAAAGTAATCGAGACCGGTCTCACCGATGGCCACCACACGTGGATCGGCAGCTTGCTTGAGCAGCAATTCGGCATCGACACCGGGTTCCTGATTGAGCGGGTGTACCCCGCAAGAGGCAAATACCTGGGGATAGGGAGCGATCGCCTCGAGCATGGTCGGGAACTGTGCCTGAGTCACACTGACACAGAGAAAATATCCCACGTCCAGTTTCGCGGCCTTGGCCAGTACATCAGCCATGCTGGTCTGCTTGCTGCCATAGCTGAGGCGATCGAGATGACAGTGGGAATCAACGAGTAACATATAAAACCTTTCTGCTTGTCGGTACTTATAACCAGCGACTGAGCCAGTTCATCAGATGGATGGTGGGATTGGAGAGCTGACCCGGCTGACATGCCGCTTTCAGGGCAACCAGATCTTGTTCTGCCTCCAGCAGTTTTTCGCTGGAGTGCTGCTCCGCCAACCGTTGACTCAAGATGGCCAGATCAGGCATTGCCAGCTGATGGTGACCACATCCGGCCTGGGTTTTCAGGGCATCGCACAAGAAGAGCTGCAACCAGTGCAACCTGACCTGCGTCTCCTGACCAAGCTGGCTGCACAAAGCCGTCGCCTTGACCGGACTTTGACTCAGAGCGACAAACTGTTCCAGCAGTTCACGGCGAGTACTGTCCTGTTGCTGCTCGATATAGTCGAGTACCCGCAGCGGGGCCCCCTGACAGATCCGCACCTGAGCCAGAGTGGCCTGATGACCCTGCTCGGCCAACCAGCGTACTGTCTCCCCTTCCGCAGGCAACTGACAGACATGTTTGTGACAGCGACTGAGAATGGTGGGAAGCAACCGGGAAACCTGGGAAGCGATCAGCAACAGCAAGCTGTCGCCGGCCGGCTCTTCCAGGGTTTTCAGCAGGGCATTTGCCGCCGATTCGGTCATCCGCTCCGCATCAGGAATGATCACCACCTTGCCACGGCCGAGCTGGGCAGAGCCCTGCAGCCGGGTGCAGATCTCGCGAATGGCCTCGACCCCGATGGTCTTGCTGTCGCGCGTTATGGTGCCGAGATCCGGGTGGTTGCCCTTGTCAAACAGCTGGCAAGAGTGGCAGTGGCCGCACGGCTCTCCGCGATCCGGTTGCTGGCAAAGGTGCAAACGTGCCAGCCGCTCGGCCAGTTGCTCCTTGCCAAGACCGGGATCGCCCAGCAACAACCAGGCGTGGCCGAGACGACCGGACTGGGCCGTCTGGCTCAGGGCATGCCAGTCGGGGATCAACCAGGGATACATAGCGGCTCGTTCGACAGATAGTGATCCAATGCACGCTCGATGGCAGCTTTGACCTGTTCCGGCGTTTGCGCCGCATCGATCACCACAATGGAATCATCCTTGGCGGCCAGTTCGAGATAACGAGTTCGGGTACGCTCGAAGAAGCTCAGTTGCTCCAGTTCGATGCGATCCAGCTCGCCACGATGGCGCGCGCGCTGCAAGCCAAGGGCGGGATCGATATCGAGATAGAGGGTGAGATCCGGCTTGAAGTTGCCGAGCACCGCCTGTTTGATGGCTCCGATAAGCTGGGCATCGATACCACGGCCGCCACCCTGATAGGCCTGGGAGGAGAGATCGTGGCGATCTCCCACCACCCAGACACCGTCGGCCAGTGCGGGTTTGATGCGGGTCTCCACCAGTTGTACCCGGGAGGCATACATCAGCAGCAATTCCGCCTCGATGGTGAGACGCTCGTCGTGCACCTCTTTGACGATGGCCCGCATCCGCTCGGCCAGTGGCGTACCACCCGGCTCGCGGGTGCACTCGATCCGGTTGATGCCGTGGCGCTGCAGAAAGTCGGTCACATAACGCACGGCCGAGCTCTTACCTGCCCCTTCCAATCCTTCGATCACAATAAATTTAGACATTAGGGTTTCTTCAATATGTATTCACGAACCGCCCGATTGTGTTCATCGAGGGTCTTGGAGAAATAGTGGGCACCGCCCCCCTTGGCGACAAAGTAGAGATAGTCGGTCGATTTGGGGTTGAGCGCTGCTTCGATGGAGGCCTTGCCCGGCATGGCGATGGGCGTGGGCGGCAGACCGTCGATCACATAGGTGTTGTAGGGATTCTTATCGGTCAGATCACTGCGGCGAATGTTGCCATCGTAGCGATCCTTCACCCCGTAAATGACGGTGGGATCAGTCTGCAACTTCATGCCCAGACGCAGACGGTTGACGAATACGGAGGCGATCTGCGCCCGCTCGTCCGGCTGGCCGGTCTCTTTCTCGATAATGGAGGCCATGATCAACGCCTCATAGGGCGTTTTGTAAGGCAGGTTAGCCTGACGTTTTTCCCAGCTCTGCTGCAGGAAGGTCTCCATATCCTGATGGGCGCGGCGCAAGATCGAGAGATCGCTGGCATGGGTGGTATAAGCGTACGTTTCCGGCAGGAACCACCCCTCCAGCTTGCCATTCTCGATGCCGAGCTCCTGCGCCAGGTCGGCTTCGGATTGCTCGACGGTCAACCGCTCAAGATATGGGGCGCTGGAGAGTTGTTTCTGCCAATCCTCGAAACGGGAACCTTCGACGAAGGTGAGGCTGAAGTGAAACTCCTTGCCCGATGCGAACAGGGAGAGGGTCTCCTTGAGAGGGGCCCCTTCCTTGATTTCATAGGTGCCCGACTTGATGGCCACCAGTTCGGGGTGGCTGCGCAGCCAGAGCCGCACCGCCCAGGGGCTGGTTTCCCCCTTCCCCAGTTCGGCGATCAGGCGCGCCGCATGGGCGCCCTTCTCCACCGTAAAGAGCCGGGTCGGCCCCTTGTTGGTGAGCGTCTCTACCTGTTGCCATTTGTAATGTACATAGCCCCCGGCAGCGGCTACCGTCAGTGCCGCCCCCGCGAGCAGGGTGTAAAGCCGATTAAACTTCAATGACCAAACGCTCCTGTAAACGGCGACTCAATACCGCTGGGGGATAGTGAATATCCTCTATGCCATTGACCGGCACGATCCCCATCAGGGTATTGGTGAGCCACACCTCTTCCGCCTGCCATAGTGACTCCAGCGGAGCTTCTACCACACGCAACTCAATACTCATCTGTTTCAACATCGCCATCACCTGGCGACGCATGATGCCATCGACACCACCACGGGCGAGATCGGGCGTAAACACCGTCTTGCCCCGACGCCAAAACAGATTGGCACTGACCCCTTCAATCAGAAAACCACGACTGTTAAGCACTATCCCTTCGACTGCATTTCGGCTGACAAGTTCGCTTTTCAGCAATACCTGCTCCAGACGATTCAAGGTTTTAAGCCCGGCCAGCATAGGCGCATCACCGATCCGCTGGCGGCACACCAGCATCTCGATCCCCTCCTGTTGCCACTGGCTATAGTGAGTGGGAAATGGCGCCAGAGTGACAATCCGGGTTGTGTGCTGACATCCGCTGCCATCATAGCCCCGCCCCCCCTCGCCGCGGGTCAGGATCACCTTGGCCACGCATTGTTGCTGGTCGGCCACCATCTCTTCAACCTCCCGGGTCAAGAGATCCCAGTCCGGTTCAACCAATCCCAGCCGGTTGTTCGCCTGCTGCAACCGTGCCAGATGGGCAGGCCACTGCAACACGCGACCCTCCCTGACCGCCATGGTGGTGAAATGACCGTCACCATAGGCCAGCCCCCGATCATGGGCCGAGATCGTGTCAAGCTTCATGCCATTGATAAGCAAAGGGATCCCTCCGATAAAAAAGGCCCGATACCGGCAGTATCGGGCCTGTGTCTTTGCCCTGCGGCAAATTATACGCGTTTGAAGATCAGTGAGCCATTGGTGCCGCCAAAACCAAACGAGTTGGAAAGGGCGTACTCGAAGCTACCTGGCTTGGCCACATGGGGTACCAGATCCAGATCGCACTCATCATCCGGGTTGTCCAGGTTGATGGTGGGCGGAGCCACCTGATCACGCAGGGCCAACACAGTGATGATCGCCTCGATGGCACCGGCGGCCCCCAACAGGTGACCGGTCATGGACTTGGTGGAGCTGACCATCAGGGATTTGGCGTGCTCACCAAACACCGACTTCATGCCACGCAGCTCGGCCACATCACCCAGCGGGGTGGAGGTACCGTGCGCGTTGATGTAACCAATCTGCTCGGGGGCAATGCCGGCATCCTTGATGGCATTTTTCATGGCGCGAGCACCACCGTTGCCATCTGCAGGAGGCGCAGTCATGTGGTACGCGTCACCGCTCATACCAAAACCGACCAGCTCGGCGTAGATCTTGGCGCCACGGGCCTTGGCGTGTTCGTACTCTTCCAGCACCAGTACCCCGGCACCGTCACCCAGCACGAAACCGTCGCGATCCTTATCCCACGGACGGCTCGCTTTTTGCGGCTCGTCGTTGCGGTTGGAGAGTGCCTTGGCGGCAGCAAAACCACCCATCCCCATCGCGGTGGAGGCTTTCTCGGCACCGCCAGCGACCATCACGTCGGCATCACCGTAAGCGATCATCCGGCCAGCCATGCCGATGGCATGGGTACCCGTGGTACAGGCGGTAGTCACGGCGATGTTCGGCCCTTGCAGACCTTTCATGATAGACAGATGACCGGACACCATATTGATGATGGTGGACGGAACGAAGAAGGGACTGATCTTGCGCGGGCCGCCGTTGACCAAACTTTCGTGGTTCTGTTCAATCAGACCCAGACCGCCGATACCGGAGCCAATCGCCACGCCGACACGCTCGGCATTCTCTTCATTGATGGTCAGGCCGGAATCATCCAGCGCCTGCATACCGGCCGCGATGCCGTATTGAATGAAGAGATCCATCTTGCGAGCGTCTTTACGGTTGATACCGTACTGCTCGGGATCGAAATCCTTGACCAGACCTGCGAAGCGGGTTGCAAACTCGCTGGCATCAAAGTGTTCGATAAGGGAAATGCCGCTCTGCCCGTTGAGCAGTGCTTGCCAGCTGGATTCGGCAGTGTTACCCACCGGGGAAAGCATCCCCAAGCCGGTCACCACGACTCTGCGTTTTGACACTGAGGTAGTCTCCGAGAGGTGTTTTGAAAAGGAACAAATACAAAAGAAGCGGCCCTTGGGCCGCTTCTTTCAGAACAGGAACTTATTCCTGATTAGCGGTGATGTAGTCGATAGCCGCTTGAACAGTGGTGATCTTCTCGGCTTCTTCATCAGGAATTTCGGTATCGAATTCTTCTTCCAGCGCCATTACCAGTTCAACGGTATCCAAAGAGTCAGCGCCCAGGTCGTCGACGAAGGAGGCAGCGTTCTTAACGTCTTCCTCTTTAACACCCAGTTGTTCGATGATGATTTTCTTTACGCGTTCTTCGATGTTGCTCATGACCTGAATTTTCCTTTAAAAATACGCTATTTGCGTCTGGTTGGGGTAGTTTATTCAATTGACGTGAGTTTGCAAGTAGCTTGCCGCTGGTCAAACCACGAAATGTGCCAAACTTCGGCGTACTATCGCAAATTTGAACAGATCTTACGACAAATTGATTACACCATGTACATCCCGCCATTAACATGCAGGGTTTCGCCGGTGATATAGGCTGCTTCATCAGAAGCCAAGAATACCACAGCTGCGGCAATTTCTTTTGGATCACCCAAACGGGCGGCAGGCACCTGACTCATGATGCCGGCACGTTGATCGTCATTCAGGGCACGGGTCATGTCGGTTTCGATGAAACCGGGGGCAACCGCGTTCACTGTGATACCACGGGATGCCACTTCCCGCGCCAACGATTTGGTAAAACCAACCAGACCGGCCTTGGCGGCAGCATAGTTGACCTGACCGGCATTGCCCATGGTTCCCACCACGGAGCCAATGCTGATGATGCGACCGTGACGTTTCTTCATCATGGCACGCAACACCAGTTTGCTCAGACGATAAAGCGAGGTCAGATTGGTATCGATGATCTCGTTCCACTCGTCATCTTTCATCCGCATCAACAGGTTGTCACGGGTGATCCCCGCGTTGTTGATCAGGATGTCGATGTCGCCAAAGCGCGCCTTGATGGCGGCGAAGACGGCTTCGATGGATTCCTGGCTGGTCACGTTGAGTGCCATGCCGCAACCATTGTCGCCCAAATAGGCGCTGATCGCCTCGGCACCACTCTCGCTGGTCGCCGTACCGACCACTTTCGCGCCACGGGCCACGAATGTTTCGGCAATCGCACGGCCGATGCCACGACTGGCACCGGTCACCAACACAACCTTATCGGTAAAGCTCATCACTTGCTCCTGTTTACTTGATCTGGGCCAGCGCCTGCTCGAAAGAGGCGGTATCGTTGGCGTGAATACCTTCCACGCGCTTGTCGATGCGCTTGGCGAGCCCGGTCAACACTTTGCCCGGTCCCATCTCGATCTCGAGGGAAACGCCCTCATTGGCCATCCGCTCGACAGTCTCGGTCCAACGAACCGGGCTGAACAGCTGACGTACCAGCGCTTGCTTGATGGCGGCCGGATCCTGTTCACAGGATACGTCGACATTATTGATGACAGCGATGGTTGGAACCTTGATCTCGATCCCGTCCAGCGCAGCTGCCAGTTTTTCTGCGGCAGGTTTCATCAGCGCGCAGTGAGACGGCACGGAGACCGGCAGCGGCAGCGCACGCTTGGCGCCCGACTCTTTCATCAGCACGTTGGCGCGCTCAACGGCCTCTTTGTGACCGGCGATAACCACCTGGCCCGGGGAGTTGAAGTTGACCGGAGAGACCACCTGCCCTTGTGCCGCTTTTTCGCAGTTGGCGGCGATGGATTCGTTATCAAGGCCGATGATGGCCGCCATGGCGCCGGTGCCTTCCGGTACCGCTTCCTGCATGGCCAGACCACGCAACTCGACCAGTTTGACCGCATCGGCAAAATCGAGTGCGCCGCTGCAAACCAGCGCGGAGTACTCACCCAGGCTGTGACCCGCCATGACGGCAGGAGTTGCCCCACCCTGCTGTTGCCACAGGCGCCACAGGGCGACAGAGGCCGTCAGCAGTGCAGGCTGGGTGCGCCAGGTTTTGTTCAGATCTTCAACCGGACCATCCATCACCAGGGCAAACAGGTCATAACCCAGCACCTGACTCGCCTCGGCGAAGGTCTCCTTGATCACGGCATGTTGTTCGGCCAGCTCGGCCAGCATGCCAACGGACTGGGAACCTTGTCCCGGGAAGGCAATGGCAAATTGGGTCATCATTGATTCCTTTTAGATAAGACAAAAATGAAATCGGTGACGGGATGATGGGCGCACCATCCCGCCGAAGATCAGAGGCGAACCAGCGCCGAGCCCCAGGCGAAACCGCCACCAAAGGCTTCCAGCAGTACCAGCTGACCCGGTTTGATCCGGCCATCCCGAACCCCTTCATCGAAGGCGATGGGGACGGAAGCAGCGGAGGTATTGCCGTGTTTGTCGAGGGTCAACACCACCTTATCGAGGCTCATGCCGAGCTTCTTGGCAGTAGCGCTGATAATGCGGAAGTTGGCTTGATGGGGCACCAGCCAGTCCAGCTCGCACGGCTCGATGCCAGCAGCGGCCAACGTCTCGGTCACGATCTCGCTCAGACGGGTGACCGCCACCTTGAAGACATCGTTGCCCTTCATATACATATAGGCTTCAAGCTCGGCACCCGGCATGCCGCGACGGGGCTGTGGCAGCTTGAGCAGCTCGCCATAACGGCCATCGGCATGAAGATGGGTAGATAGGATGCCCGGCGTCTCACTCGCACCGATAATCACTGCCCCTGCCCCATCACCAAAAATAATGATGGTACCGCGATCTTGCGGATCGCACATGCGGGAGAGCACATCGGCCCCGACGACCAGCACATGGCGGGCGGCGCCGGATTTGACGAACTGATCGGCAATGGAGAGTGCGTAGGTGAAACCTGCGCAGGCTGCAGCCACGTCAAAGGCAGGAATGCCCGGTACGCCGAGCAGCCCCTGCAGCTCGCAGGCAGCAGCCGGGAAGGCATTTTCAGCACTGGTGGTAGCCAGCACTATCATATCGAGATCGGCAGCGGTCAGACCTGCTGCATCCAGGGCACGCAGGGCGGCCTGGTAAGAGAGGGTGGCAACGGTCTCGTCAGCACCGGCAATACGGCGCTCACGGATACCGGTGCGTTCCACGATCCACTCATCACTGGTCTCAACCATCTGCTCGAGATCGGCGTTGGTACGCACTGAACTCGGCAGGTAGCTGCCAGTACCCAGAATTTTGCTATGCATAGAGTTCTTATAGATCCCTGTCAGAGAAGACAGCTTCAAGGCGATCTGCTATTTGCAGTGGAAGTTGATGTTTGGCCTCTTGTGCGGCCAGCAGGATCGCATTACACAGAGCGCGCCGTTCGGCCCGCCCATGACTTTTTACCACAATGCCGCGCAATCCTAACAGACTTGCCCCGTTATACTGGTCGGGGTTCAGGTAAGAAAAACGCCGTTTGAACATAAATCCGGCGATCCGACCAAGAAAAGTGCGTTTCTTGCGGGGATATCCGGCCAGCTGGGCCATCATCCGCACCACCCCTTCTGCCGTCTTGAGGGCGACATTGCCAACAAAACCGTCGCAGACGATCACGTCGCTATCGCCGCTGAAGATACGATCCCCTTCGACGAACCCGACATAATTGAGCGCGTGGCACTGACGCAACAATTCGGCGCTGTGGCGCACCAGATCGTTACCCTTGATCTCCTCCTCGCCGATGTTGAGCAAAGCAACACGGGGTGATGCAATGCCTTCTACCTTTTCGGCCACGACAGAGCCCATCACGGCAAACTGCAGCAAGGTATCCGCATCGCAACTGACGTTGGCGCCGAGATCCAGCATCACGGTACGTTTGCCACTCAATGTCGGCAACGCCTTGATGAGGGCGGGTCTGTCTACCCCGGGCAAAGATTTGAGCACGCACTTAGCCATCGCCATCAACGCACCGGTATTGCCGGCACTGACGCAGGCATCGGCCTCACCGGCTTTCACCAGATTGAGTACCACCCGCATGGAGGAGTCTTTCAGAGTACGCAGCGCCACGATCGGTTTATCGCCCATGCCAACTACCTGGGATGCATGTACGAAACGAACGCGGGGATGATTCAGCAAGCCATGTTGCTGCAGCAGAGAAGAGGTCTGGTGCTGGTCGCCGACCAGGATCAGTTTTAGCTGGGGTAAAAGAGACAGTGCCTGCACGGCGGCAGGCACTGTTTCCGAGGGGCCAATATCTCCCCCCATGATGTCTAGCGCGACAGTTTGCGTAGACAAAGGCAATCCTTAAGCGATTACCTTTTTACCGCGGTAGAAACCATCGGCAGTCACGTGGTGACGACGATGAATTTCGCCACTGGTCTGATCAACAGTCAGGGCAGCGGTGGTCAGCGCATCGTGGGAACGACGCATGCCACGCTTGGCACGGGTTTTACGGTTCTGTTGTACGGCCATTGTAGGCTAACTCCTAAATTCACTTACGTTTAAGCTCTTCAAGAACTGCAAAGGGATTCGGCCGCTCATCAGCAGGTTCGATTTCACCCCAGGTCATCTCCATGTTTCCTCTCGGGCATGCATCCAGAGAATGCATTGCGACTTGAGGCAACGAGAGGATGAGCTCATCCTCCAGGATTTGATGAAGATCTATCTCGCCGTTTTCGTCCAACTCAATGGGCTCATAAGCTTCCGGCAGTTCTTCCTCGTTTGTTCTTTCGAACAGCGGAGTGTAGATAAATTCAGCTTCACAGAGGTGTTCGAATGTCTCTCCGCAACGTTGGCAAACCAGGGCAACCTTGGCATGGGCAGTGCCTTTCATAACGGTCAACTTCTGGACATCTTTGCCAAAGTGCAGTGATACATCGATATCACTCTGCAAGCCAGCGGTTGATTCCTCCAGCCTGGGCATCTGCGACTTTTCCACTATCCCGATGTAATCGAGCAGCTTCAAGGCACTACGGACTGGATCAACCTTAACGGGCAACTTCACCTTTTGCATAGGGCGCGAATAATATAGGTCCAACAACTGATAGTCAAAGGAAAAAGTCCTTACCGCCGATGATTTTAACGTCACAAGTCCCTAGAATGCCGGTACTCGCTTTCATCGGTACCTGATTATGCCACAGAATCTGATCCTCGCCTCAACTTCTCGCTATCGCAAAGCCCTGCTGGAGAAGCTCGGTCTCCCCTTTGAATGTGCCGCCCCCGATGTGGATGAGCGACCACTGGCTGGCGAATCCGCCGAGGCGCTGGTGGCCAGACTGGCTCGTGCCAAGGCTGATGCCATCGCCGGGCAACGTGATCACGGCTTGATCATCGGATCTGATCAGGTGTGTGTCTGCGATGGTCACATCCTCGGCAAACCAGGCTCCATCGACAATGCCATCGCCCAGCTGATGGCGGCTCAAGGTCGCAGCGTCACCTTCTACACCGGCCTGTGCGTGGTAAATGCCGCAACCGGTGAGGCTCATCAACTGGTGGAACCTTTCACCGTCCATTTTCGCAACCTCGATGAAGCCGCCATTCGCCGCTATGTAGAGGCAGAATTGCCCCTCGATTGTGCGGGCAGTTTCAAATGCGAAGGGATGGGGATCGTGCTGTTCAAGGGGCTGGAGGGGCGCGATCCTAACGCCTTGATCGGTCTGCCGCTGATCGGCCTGATCGAGCTGCTGGAGCGCCACGGTATTGCCCTGCCCTGATTGCGGACGAATAGATAAGCTAGATCGAGCATATAAAAAGCCCGGTCAATACACCGGGCTTCTGTTATCAATCAGATCGATGTCTCTTAAAGAGAGGCGTCTACAACAGCGCGCGAAGAGCCGTCATGGAGTCCACCACCGCCACTGGCCCGTGACGACTGAGGGCATCGCGGCTATCCACCCCCCAGGTGACACCAATACGCGGCATGGCGATCGCCTCGGCCATCGCCATATCGTGAACAGAGTCGCCGATCATTACCGCCTGCCGGGTTGACAGCCCCAGCTCGTTCAGGATCTGCTCAAGCATCAGCGGATCAGGCTTGGAGCGAGCCTCATCGGCCCCGCGACTGGTTACAAACAACGGGCGCAGTCCGGTCTCATCCAATACCCGATCCAGCCCACTGCGTGATTTGCCGGTCGCGACGGCCAGTTGCAGCCCTCGTGACCGCCAATCATGCAGCAACTCCCCTGCCCCGGAAAACAACGGGCTGGGGGTGGCATCGTGCAGATAGTGATGACGATAGCGATCGATGAGTACGGCAATCTGGCGCTCATCAAAGGCACTACCACAGCCACAGTCACAGCCACAGCCACAGCCACTATTTAAAGGGAACAGACGGGACATGGCGACATCAAGGCTCAATCCGATGATCTGCCGGATCTGGGCTGGTGCAGGTACCGCCAGCTCACAATCTCTGGCGGCCCCTTGCACACAGGCAACAATCCGGCCTACCGAATCCATCAAGGTGCCGTCCCAATCGAAAATGGCGAGCCGGATATCCTGCATCAGCGTGGCAAGCCGTTGAGGAAGTTGTCGAGCTCAGGTGCCAGCGGCGCTTCTACCTGCATTTCGCGACCATCGGCCGGATGGGTGAAGCTGAGCTTCCAGGCATGCAAAAAGAGCCGTTTCAGACCTTGGCTGCGCATTTTCTCGTCAAACGCCGCTTCACCGTACTTATCGTCACAGGCGATCGGGTGACCGGCATGCAGGGTGTGCACGCGGATCTGGTGGGTACGACCAGTAATGGGGCTGCACTCGACCAGAGTCGCTTCGGCAAATTGACGCACGATACGGAACCGGGTTTCGGAGGGCTTGCCATCGGCACTGACCCGCACCACCCGTTCGCCAGACTGCAGGTCGTTTTTGCGCAGCGGCGCATTGACCACCTTGACGTGAGCCTGCCACTTGCCACGCACCAGCGCCAGATACTGTTTGCGCATGGTCTTGACGCGCAACTGCTCATGAAGGCTGCGCAGGGCGCTGCGTTTTTTGGCAACCAGCAATACACCAGAGGTGTCGCGATCCAGTCGATGAACCAGTTCGAGGAAGCGGGCTTCAGGCCGCAGAGCTCGGAGCCCTTCTATCACGCCAAAGCTCAGGCCGCTGCCACCGTGTACGGCCATGCCGGAGGGCTTGTTCAGCACGATCATGGCATCGTCTTCGAACAGGATCTGGCTCTCCAGACGCTGGATAACACCGAGGTTTGCCGAAGGCAGCTCATTCTTCTCGGCAACGCGCACGGGAGGAACCCGCACCTCATCGCCTGCGCAGAGTTTGTACTCCGGTTTGATGCGCTTTTTGTTTACTCGCACTTCACCTTTGCGAAGGATGCGATAGATCAGGCTCTTGGGGACGCCCTTTAGCTGAGTCTTGAGAAAATTGTCGATGCGCTGCCCGTCATGCTCAGCTTCGATGGTGAGCAGCTGCACTTGTTGTTGTATCTGTGTCATGGCGCGGATTTTAACACTGCCAGCGCCCCTTGGCTGCATGGTTTGTTGAAAAATGGCGCCTTGCTATAAAAGAGGTTTAAATGGGATAATAAACAAGGTTTTGTCATTGTGTTCAAGCCTTGTACTAAGTGGCCAAAAAGTATGCCACCCAATCCCGAAACACCGTGTATACAAGAACATGACGGTTCCCGGGTGCGAGGTACAACGCATGGAGAACACAAACATCACCGTTTATTTGTCTCCATTTCGGCATCCTTATTCATTCCTTCTCGAGAAGTGATGACCAGAACGCCCTTAGTTTGCGCCTCATGCATACCCCAACCGGGAGGTTGCCCCAGTATGCTGAAGACCCGAGGCCGGCGCTGGCAGGACCCAGATGGAGGAAATCAAAATGACACAATAATGAGAACTCAATGAAAAGAATGCTTATCAACGCAACTCAAGAAGAGGAGTTGCGCGTAGCGCTGGTTGACGGACAACAGCTCTACGATTTGGATATTGAAAGTCCGGGACACGAGCAGAAGAAAGCGAACATTTACAAGGGTAAGATCACCCGCGTAGAACCCAGCCTTGAAGCTGCTTTTGTCGACTACGGCGCCGAGCGCCACGGTTTCCTGCCGTTGAAGGAGATCGCCCGCAATTACTTCCCCTCCGGTTACTCCTATCAGGGTCGTCCCAACATCAAAGAAGTGGTCCGCGAAGGTCAGGAAGTTATCGTCCAGATCGACAAGGAAGAGCGTGGCACCAAGGGTGCAGCCCTCACCACCTTTATCAGCCTGGCAGGTAGCTACCTGGTACTGATGCCCAACAACCCCCGTGCCGGTGGTATCTCCCGCCGCATCGAGGGTGATGAGCGGACTGAACTGAAAGAAGCCCTGAGTGGATTGACCGTGCCGGAAGGCATGGGCTTGATCGTGCGCACCGCCGGTGTGGGCAAGTCTCCGGAAGAGCTGGAGTGGGATCTGAACGTCCTGCTCAATCACTGGGACTCCATCCACAAGGCCTCCCAAGAGCGCGCGGCACCGGTGCTGATCCACCAGGAAAGCAACGTCATCGTGCGTGCCATCCGTGACTATCTGCGTCGCGATGTGGGCGAGATCCTGATCGACAATCCGGTGATTTTCGAACGCGCCAAGGCCCATATCGAGCTGGTACGTCCCGATTTCCTCAACCGCGTGAAGCTGTACAAGGGTGAAGTTGCCCTGTTCAACCACTTCCAGATTGAGAGCCAGATCGAATCTGCCTTCCAGCGTGAAGTGCGCCTCCCCTCCGGCGGCAGCATCGTTATCGATCCGACCGAAGCACTGACCTCCATCGATATCAACTCCTCCCGCGCCACCAAGGGCGGCGATATCGAAGAGACGGCGCTGCAAACCAACCTGGAAGCGGCCGACGAAATTGCCCGTCAATTGCGTCTGCGCGACTTAGGGGGTCTGATCGTTATCGACTTCATCGACATGACGCCGGTTCGCCATCAGCGCGAAGTGGAAAACCGTCTGCGTGAAGCGGTTCATCAGGATCGTGCCCGCATCCAGCTGGGCCGGATCTCCCGTTTCGGTCTGCTGGAGATGTCTCGCCAGCGTCTGCGCCCCTCCCTCAACGAGTCCAGCAGCCATATCTGCCCCCGTTGCCAGGGTCAAGGCGTGATCCGTGACAACGAATCCCTCGCCCTGTCCATCCTGCGTCTCATCGAAGAAGAGGCCATGAAGGACAACACCGAGCAGGTTCACGGCCAGGTGCCGGTGGATGTTGCCGCCTATCTGCTTAACGAGAAGCGTGCCGCCATCGCCAGTCTGGAGCAGCGCAATGATGTGCGTGTTTACATCATTCCGAACCAGCATCTGGAAACCCCGCACTACGAAGTGACTCGCATTCGTCAGAACGAGATCCCGGAAGCGGCCAGCTATGAGCTGAAAACCGAGATTGCCAAGCCGGTCTACCAGCCGAAGCAAGCTCAGGTGATCGAGCGTGAACAACCGCTGCTGCAAGGCTTTGCCCAACCGGCACAACCGGCCCCTGTTGCACCGCAACAGCCGGCGACTCCCGTTGCTGCGGCCCCTGCCGAAGTCGGCTTTTTCAGCAAGCTGATCAAAGGCATTACCGGCCTGTTCAGCAGCGATGCAGCCCCTGCCGACGTGAAAGCGCCCGCCGAGAAACCAGCAGCTCGTGAAGCACGCAAGGATGAAGGTCAACGTCACCAGCGCGAAGAAGGCCGTGGCCGTGGTCAGCGTCCTCGTCGTGATGACAATCGTGGCAACCGCAACAATGCGGAAGCTGGCGAGAAGCGTGAAGGTGGCAACCGCGAAGCCGGTGAAAACCGCAATCGCCGTCCCCGCAAAGAGCGCGAGCCTCGTCAGGAACGTGAAGCTCGTGGCGAAGTGCGCAGCGAACAACGCATGGAACGTGAACCCCGTCAGGAGCGTGAGCCTCGCGAACCGCGGCAGGAACGTGCGCCACGTCCTGCCCGTGAACCTCGTGCTCCCCGTGAGCCGCGCGCCGAAGTCGTTGTTGAAGCGGTAGACGCCGTTGATGCAACTGCCGTCCAGCCACGTCAGGAGAAAGAGCAGAAAGTGGCCGAGCGCCGCGAACGTCGCCAACTGCGCAAGCAGATCCGCGTTGATGTCGCCGCTGCTGACACCCCTGCCCTGCCGGTTGAAGAAGTACCAGCGCAAGCTGACGTGATCGATGCCACCGTGGGTAACGAGCAGGAAGAGCAGAGTGAAGGCCAGCGCCGTTCACGCCGCACTCCGCGCAGCCAGCGTATCGAAGGTCAGCGCCGCAAGCGCATCAACGAAGATGCCCGCAGCCAACGTGACGAAGAACAGCAAGATACCACCACTCTGACCACCGCAGCCCAGGCAGACATTGCCAAAGCGCAGGTTGAAGAGCCGGTAGTGCCTGTTGTTACCATCCCGAGCGCTGAAGCCGTCGCTGCTGCCCTGCAAGCCTCTGCTGCACTGACCGAGCATGTCGTTGTCGAAGCCGTTGCTGAAGAAGCTGCCGAGCAGGCTGCTGCCCAGGTAGAAGCAACTCAAGCCGATGTGATCGCTAGCCCGGTTGTTGCAGCTGTCGCAGAAGTCGTGGTTGCTGCAGAGCCGGAAGTTGCTGTTGTAGCTTCGCCGGCTGCCGAAGTGGTCACCGCCACCATGGTTGAAACGGCTCCGGTTGTTGAAGAAACACCGGCCGTAACAGCCCCTGTCGTGGAAGCCGCACCTGTCGCCGCTATCGTTGAAACACAAACTCCTGCTGCTGTCATCGAAACCCCGGCTGCCGTGGCTGTGGTTGTAGTGGAAGAGACTCCGGTCGTGACTAAACAGGTAGCTCACGGTGCTGGCCTGCTGGCTCGTGCCCGCAAAGCATCAGCCCCGATGGCAACCCCTGCCGAAGCCCCTGCCCTGCCTGCTCGTGAGCCGGTTAACTACCCGCCGCTGGTACGTAACGAGGTGAGCACATCAGGTCGTCATGGTGGTAGCACTGCCGCCGTCAACGTGGCCACCTGCCCGGCCGGTCGCCCCTAAGCAACCCGGGTTGACCTCCTAAACAAAAGCCACACCAACCGGTGTGGCTTTTTTATTTCTCTTGTCCCGTCCTGAATATGGTTTACACCTTTTCCCCCAATAAATGGAGAACCCGATGGGACAAGGTGTGAAACGGACACAGCGCGATTACTCGCTGACTTTTAAACTGGCACTGGTCGAGCAGATTGAAAAAGGCGAGCTCACCTACAAACAGGCTCAGGTGCGTTATGGCATTCAGGGCCGCTCCACCGTTCTGGTATGGTTGCGTAAACATGGTCGGCAAGATTGGAGCCAGGGGGCTTCTGTGCGTGCCGGCAGGAGCATCACCATGCCTGACCCCGACAACCAGACACCCGAACAGCGCATCAAGGAACTCGAGCAGCAGCTGGCGCTGATGAGTCAGAAAGCCCAGTTCTTTGAGGCCGTCGTCGATGTACTGAAGAATGACTACGGCGTCTCCATCGTAAAAAAGCGACCCGGCAAGTCCTCTCGCAGCGGCAA
>NZ_JBFODM010000071.1:0-20589 GCF_040908325.1 Aeromonas sp. R4-1 | reverse complement strand
CAGGGCAAGATCGCGAACGTTTTTTAAGCAGGGCACGAGGATTTGACCGACCGAACAGGGTGTGATCTTATACTCTCTTTTACGGGAGTTTCGTCATGAACCATCAAGCGGCATTTACCCAATTCTTCTCCGAACTTGAAGACCCTCGTCAGACAACCAAAATCGCGTACCCCTTCTTCGATGTGGTTTTTCTCACCGTCTGTGCTGCTATTGGTGGAGCTCAAGGTTGGGAAGATATCGAGCTTTTCGGCGAGGCACATCTGGAATGGTTTCAGCGTAATGGATTGTTTCATAACGGATTACCTGTTCACGACACCATAGCCAGGATCATCTCCCGTATTCAACCGGAGCAATTCCAGAACGCCTTCGTCCGCTGGATGCAAGCAACATCAGAACGTACCGATGGTGAGCTGATTGCCATTGACGGCAAGACCTTACGCAGCTCTTACGACCGAGACAGTCGTCAGTCTACCATTCATATGGTCAGTGCCTTTGCCGCTGAGAATCGTCTGGTGCTCGGGCAAGTCAAAACAGATGAGAAATCTAACGAAATCACCGCCATTCCTGAATTACTGGCACTCCTCGATATAAAAGGCTGCCTGGTATCCATCGATGCCATGGGCTGCCAGACTGGAATAGCCTCAACCATAGTCAAGGGCGGTGGCGACTACTTGCTGGCGGTAAAAGGTAACCAGCCCACACTGCATAATGCAGTACGCGCAGCTCTGGCCGAGTCGACCAAGAAGCCGCTGAGTGAAGAAACGCTCAGTGTCGAGAAAGAGCACGGTCGCATCGATGGCCGCGAGTACCATGTGTTACCAGCCGGAGCACTATCAGAGCAATTTCCAGAGTGGAAATCGCTGAAGACTGTCGGTGTCGCAATATCCTATCGAATTGAAAATATGGAAAAATTTTCGATGGAGTATCGCTACTACATCAGCTCGGCTGAACTGACACCAGAGCAGTTTGCTTCAGCGGTACGAGGGCACTGGGCAATTGAAAATAGCCTGCACTGGGTTCTGGATGTCGTGATGAATGAGGATGCCTGCCAGATATATCGAGGTGATGCCCCTCAAATATTGGCCTGTGCACGACACATGGCGCAAAACATGCTGCGAGCCGAAACCAGCCGTAAGGCAAGCTTGCGGAAGAAGCAGCAATTTGCGGGCATGAGCAGCCCATATCTGGAAAAGGTATTGGATTCAGGGCTGGCTGAATTGAAGTCAATTTAACAATATGTTCACGCTCTCGCCCTGCCGAGTCAATGAAGTGATGTCTGGCCTGAAATAGTGGGAAGGCAAAACCTGGATCCTCTCGAGTCGCTTGGTCATTCGGTCAGTCATCGTCGGACTCTCTGGTCATGATTAAGCAGGCTTGCACTCACTTTTCTAACGCGTGTCGGGCGGTAGAAAGGGCTTTTGGCATCGGTTTATGCCGGTTAGCGCGGATGCATTAGATGAACTAACTAAAAAACCCTCAAAATGGTGAGATTATTTGATTGGTGCCCGCTCTGGCTATGATGTAAATTTACGCACGAAATTAATGGACTGGCCCGCTGGGCCCGAAACTCTATTGGAAGGCGCCTATGGCAGCAATTGACGTCTCGTTGTATCTGAAGTTTTTTGTCGGTTTGTTCGCAATTATCAATCCGCTTGGTTTGTTGCCGGTGTTTGTCAGCCTGACCAGCCACCATACCCAGGCCGAGCGGATGAAAACCAATACCACCGCCAATATCGCGGTGATGGTGATCCTGTTGGTCTCCATGTATATGGGGCAGCTGATCCTCGATGGGTTTGGTATCTCGCTGGCATCGTTCCGTATTGCCGGTGGGTCGCTGATTACCCTGATTGCCTGGTCGATGCTGCAGGGCAAGCTGGGCGAGGTGAAGCACAACAAACAGGAAAAGGGCGAACTGGCGGTGCGCGAGTCTATCGCCGTGGTACCGCTGGCGCTGCCGCTGATGGCGGGCCCAGGTGCCATCTCCTCGGTGATTGTCTATGCCAGCCAGAGCCACTGGCAGCAACTGCTCGGCATGTCAGTGGTTGTCGTGGTCTTCTCCTTCTGCTCCTGGCTCATCTTCCGCGCCGCGCCGCTGCTGTTCAAGATCATGGGCAACACCGGCATCAACGTGGTGACCCGTATCATGGGTCTTATCATGATGTCGCTGGGTATCGAGATCATGGTGGCCGGTATCAAGGGGGTTTTCCCCAGTTTGATGTGAGCCAGCTCCGCTTTATGAAAGCCGGTCCTCGTGACCGGCTTTTTATTGGTTGCTTTTTGCCCGGTCTTTTCTAGAATCGGTCGTTTGTGTGAAAAATGAGCGCTTTGCTGGTGTTTTAATACTGAAAAAGCGTATGCCAGCTGATTTTTTGACCAGAAAATGACGATTACCCTGACAATATCTGTTGCATTATCGGAATTGGCAGGGAATTATGCTGGGAGCGGGTTTTAACCCCGTCACTTTAAAAAATGCATGGAATGTTCTTGTTGGAGTAGGGAAATGACTCATAAAAAAACAATGATTAACACATTGCTGGTGGCTGCACTGTTTGGTGGCGTCAATGCGGCTCAGGCTGCCGATGTCCCGGCGGGAACCAAGCTGGCTGAAGTCCAGCAACTGGTAAAAGGCAACGGCTCCGAGCCTGCGACCCTTGACCCGCACAAGACCGAAGGAACGGTCGAATCCAATATCCTGCGCGACCTGTTCGAGGGTCTCGTTGCTTCCGGCCCGAAAGGGGAAATTCTCCCGGCTGTGGCTGAATCCTGGGAAACCAAGGATAACAAGCACTACGTCTTCCACCTGCGCAAAGATGCCAAGTGGTCCAACGGTGACCCGGTCACTGCCCACGATTTCGTTTTTGCTTTCCAGCGTGCCGTTGATCCGAAAACCGCCTCTCCTTACTCCTGGTATCTGGAGATCCCGACTATTGCCAATGCCTCCGAGATCATCGCAGGTAAAAAGCCGGCTGATACGCTGGGCGTGAAGGCGACCGACGACTACACCTTCGAAGTGCAGCTCGAGAAAGCGATCCCTTACTTCGTCAGCATGCTCTCCCACACTACCACCTATCCGGTACCGAAGAAGGTGATCGAGAAGTTCGGTGACAAGTGGACCCAGCCGGAAAATATGGTTTCCAACGGTGCCTATACCCTGAAGAACTGGGTGGTGAACGAGCGCGTCGAAGTGGAGCGCAACAAGCACTACTGGAACGATGGCAAGACCGTCATCAACAAGGTGGTCTATCTGCCCATCCAGTCTACCAACGCCGACCTGAGCCGCTATCTGGCGGGCGAAGTGGACATCACCTATCAGATGCCCATCGAGCGCTTCAAGCAGATGAAGAAAGAGAAGCCGGACGAGCTGAAAGTGACCGGTTATGTTGGTACTTACTACTACCAGTACAACGTCAAGAAGAAGCCGTTTGACGATGTGCGTGTCCGTACTGCGCTCTCCTATGCCATCGATCGCAACGTGATCGCCGACAAGGTGATGGGTCAGGGTCAGACGCCGGGTTACACCCTGGTGCCGGACTTCGTCGATGGCTTCAAGCCGGTGGCTCCGGAATGGTCGAAGATGACCCAGGCCGAGCGTGATGCCAAGGCCAAGGCGCTGCTGCAAGAGGCCGGTTTCGATGCCAGCAAGCCGCTGAAGTTCGAGCTGCTCTACAACACCGACGACAACCACAAGAAAGTGGCTGTGGCCGTGGCCTCCATGTGGAAGAAGCTGGGCGTGCAGGTGAGCCTGGTCAACCAGGAGTGGAAAACTTACCTGGAAACCAAGAAACAGGGTCAGTTTGACGTAGGTCGTGCCGGCTGGATCGCCGACTACAACGAAGCCTCCTCCATGCTGGATCTGATGCAGACCACCCACGGCAACAACGACGGCAAGTACTCCAATCCGGAGTTCGACAAGCTGATGGATTCGTCCCGTGATCAGGTTGATGTGGCGGCCCGTAACAAGCTCTACGTCCAGGCTGAAGAGATCCTGGCCAAGGACATGCCGATCGCCCCCATCTACCAGTACGTGACTGCCCGTATGGTCAAACCCTATGTAGGCGGCTATCCGGCCAACCCGCTGGATAACCTCTACAGCAAAGATATGTACATCATTGCTCACTGATTTAAAGCAACAAGTCGCATAACAAGCAGGGCCCGCCGGACGGCGGGCCTTTATTACAACCGCGACCATTTGGAAGCAGTACAGGACAGGAAATGTCTATGTTGAAATTCATTTTTAAACGGCTATTGGAAGCGATCCCGACTCTGCTGGTCTTGATCACCGTCTCTTTCTTCATGATGCGTTTCGCCCCCGGTAACCCCTTTACCAGCGAGCGTTCACTGCCCCCCGAAGTCATCGCCAACATCGAGGCCAAATACGGGCTCGACAAACCCATTGGCATGCAATATCTCACCTACCTGGGCAACCTGGTGCAGGGTGATTTGGGCCCCTCTTTTAAATACAAGGATTTTACCGTCAATGATCTGGTGAGCCAGGCGCTGCCTGTTTCCGCCAAGATCGGGACCACGGCCTTCTTCTTCGCCGTGTTGCTGGGGGTCACCTTCGGCACCATCGCGGCACTGAAACAGAACACCATCATCGACTATCTACTGATGTCGTCGGCCATGGCCGGGGTGGTGATCCCGGGCTTTGTGCTGGCGCCCTTGCTGGTGCTGTTTTTCAGTATTCATCTGGGTTGGTTCCCTGCCGGTGGATGGCAGGGTGGTGGCATCCAGTTTATGGTGCTGCCGGTGTTCGGCATGATGATGTACTACATCTCTGCCATCTCGCGGATCATGCGGGGCAGCATGATCGAGACCATGAACTCCAACTTCATCCGTACCGCCCGTGCCAAGGGGTTGCCGCTGCGCCACATCATCCTGAAACACGCGCTGCGTCCGGCCATGCTGCCGGTGGTCTCCTATCTGGGTCCGGCCTTTGTCGGCATCATCACAGGGTCGGTGGTGATCGAGACCATCTTCGGCCTGCCGGGGATCGGTCAGCTGTTCGTCAACGGTGCCCTTAACCGTGATTACTCCATGGTGCTCGGTCTGACCATTCTGGTCGGCGCCCTCACCATCACCTTTAACGCTGTGGTCGATATTCTCTACGCCTTTATCGATCCCAAGATCCGTTACTAATTCGGGAGTTCATCATGGTTGTTTCAACTGAAAAACGCGATGCCGTCGAGGCGTTCGCGCAAAAGGTCGAGGTGGTGGAGGGGCGCTCCCTGTGGAAGGATGCCCGTCGCCGTTTCCTGCGCAACAAGGCGGCCCTGACCAGCCTGATCATTCTGACCATCATCGGTCTGGCGGTCATCTTTGGCCCCCATTTGTCCCAATACACCTTTGACGATCCGGACTGGGGCGCCATGCAGTCGCCGCCGGATATGGAAGCGGGTCACTACTTCGGAACCGACAGTCTGGGGCGCGATCTGTTCGTGCGCACCCTGCTGGGTGGCCGTATTTCCCTGATGGTCGGCATCATGGGCGCCATGGTAGCGGTCATCATCGGCACCCTGTATGGCGCGGCCTCCGGCTTTATCGGCGGGCGGGTCGACAGCCTGATGATGCGGGTACTGGAGATCCTCAACGCCTTCCCGTTCATGTTCTTTGTCATCATGCTGGTCACCTTCTTTGGCCGCAATCTGGCACTCATCTTTATCGCTATCGGGGCGGTGAGCTGGCTCGACATGGCGCGTATCGTGCGGGGCCAGACTCTCAGCCTCAAGAGCAAGGAGTTTATCGAGGCGGCCCACGTCTGTGGCGTCTCCAAGTGGAAGATCATCACCCGTCACATCGTACCTAACGTTCTCGGTATCGTGGCCGTTTACGCCACCTTGCTGGTGCCGGGCATGATCATGTTTGAATCCTTCCTGAGTTTCCTGGGCCTTGGGGTTCAGGAACCGATGACCAGCTGGGGTGCCCTGCTGGATGAAGGCTCCAAGTCGATGGAAGTGGCCATCTGGCAACTCCTGTTCCCCGCCTGCTTTATGGTGGTGACCCTGTTTTGCTTCAACTTCCTCGGGGATGGTCTGCGTGACGCCCTCGATCCGAAAGATCGTTAATCGAGCATCGGATCGACAGGAAAGCATCACGAAAGATCGATAAGGAGTTTTTATATGAAGTTACTGGATGTGAAAGATCTGCGGGTCGAGTTCAAGACCCCGGACGGCAATGTGGTGGCGGTCAACGACCTCAACTTTTCTCTCTCTGCGGGTGAAACTCTGGGGATCGTCGGCGAGTCCGGCTCCGGCAAATCCCAGACGGCCTTTGCCATCATGGGGCTGTTGGCCAAAAACGGCATTATTACCGGTTCCGCCAAGTTTCAGGGTGAGGAGATCCTCAACCTGCCGGAGTCCAAGCTCAACAAGATCCGTTCCGAGAAGATCGCCATGATCTTCCAGGACCCCATGACCTCGCTCAACCCCTACATGAAGGTGCAGGATCAGCTGATGGAAGTGCTGATGCTGCACAAAGGGGTGAGCAAGGCGGAAGCGTTCGAAGAGTCGGTACGGATGCTCGATGCGGTCAAAATTCCCGAAGCACGCAAGCGGATGGGCATGTATCCCCACGAGTTCTCCGGCGGTATGCGTCAGCGGGTGATGATCGCCATGGCGCTGCTCTGCCGGCCGCAACTGCTGATCGCCGACGAGCCGACCACCGCACTCGACGTGACCGTACAGGCCCAGATCATGACTCTGATGAACGAGCTCAAGCGCGAGTTCAACACCGCCATTATCATGATCACCCATGACCTTGGCGTGGTCGCCGGTATCTGCAACAAGGTGCTGGTGATGTATGCCGGTCGTACCATGGAGTACGGCAAGGTAGACGATATCTTCTATCGCCCGAGCCACCCCTACACCGAAGGCCTGCTGCGCGCCATTCCTCGTCTCGATACCGAAGGGGAAGTGCTGCCCACCATCCCGGGTAATCCGCCCAACCTGCTGCGTCTGCCGACCGGCTGCCCCTTCCAGGAGCGTTGCCACCGGGTCAGCGAGATTTGCGGCCAGCAGTCGCCGATCCTGACCCCGTTCAACGACGGTCGGGAGCGTGCTTGCCACTGGGTTTCGGATGCCATGAACAAGGGGGCCAACTAAATGGGTGCCGACAAAAAATTGCTGTTGGAAGTGTCTGACCTCAAGGTCCACTTCAGTATCAAGAGTGGCAAGGCGTGGCCCTGGGCCAAGCCGTCTGACCTCAAGGCGGTCGATGGCGTGACCTTGCGTCTCTATGAGGGTGAAACCCTCGGCGTGGTGGGGGAGTCTGGTTGCGGCAAATCGACCTTTGCCCGCGCCATCATCGGTCTGGTACCGGCCACCGATGGCAAGGTGGTGTGGCTCGGTGACGACCTTACCAAGCTCGATCAGAATGCCCTGCGCGAGAAGCGCAAAGAGATCCAGATGATCTTCCAGGACCCGCTGGCTTCTCTGAACCCGCGCATGACCATTGGCGACATCATCGCCGAGCCGCTCATCACCTTCTATCCCAACCTGCCGCGGGAAGAGGTGAAGGAGAAGGTGCGCGCCATGATGAGCAAGGTGGGGTTGTTGCCCAACCTGGTCAACCGCTATCCCCACGAGTTCTCCGGTGGCCAGTGCCAGCGGATCGGGATTGCCCGGGCGCTGATCCTCGAGCCCAAGATGATCATCTGCGACGAGCCGGTCTCGGCGCTTGACGTATCCATTCAGGCGCAGGTGGTCAACCTGCTCAAATCCCTGCAAAAGGAGATGGGGCTGTCGCTTATCTTCATCGCCCACGACCTGTCGGTGGTCAAGCATATCTCCGATCGGGTGCTGGTGATGTATCTGGGCAACGCCGTCGAGCTGGGGACCCGCAAGGAGATCTTTGCCAATCCGCTGCACCCCTACACCAAGGCGCTGATGTCTGCGGTGCCAATCCCGGATCCTGAGCTGGAGCGCAACAAGGTGATCCAGATCCTGGAAGGGGACTTGCCATCGCCGATGAATCCGCCGTCCGGTTGCGTGTTCCGCACCCGCTGCCCGGTGGCTGGCCCCGAGTGTGCCAAGACCCGCCCAGTACTGGAGGGGAACTTCGATCACGCGGTCTCCTGCCTCAAGGTCGACCCGCTCTGATGGGGATGTGTTGAACCTGCTTGCGGGGCTCCTTGATGGGGCCCCGATTTATTTTTGACGGCAGTGAAGATGCCTCTTGGCGTTATCTTTTACCGCTGCTACTATCCGCGCAACAAGGGGAGTAACTTCTCGCCGGTTTGTCGTCATTACGGTGCACCCATTTCCTGCAGTGCACCCGGCAGCCGGGCAGTTGATGCAAATCAGCTGTAAGTGAGACCTTGCCGAGAGGCAAGGTGTATCTGCTACAAACGCAAACCCACGCCTCTCGGTCGTGGGTTTTGTCGTTTTTGGGAGAAGTGAAAATGGGTGAATGGTGGATGTGGACCGGTTTCTTCAGCATAGTGCTGGTCCTGTTATGGATAGACATACGCTTTGTCGGTGGCGGCAAGTCACACAAGGTGTCCCTCAAAGAGGCGGGTGTCTGGTCCCTCATCTGGGTCAGCGTGGCGCTGCTCTTCAACCTGGCCATCTGGCTCTGGCTGGATCACAGCGCGGGCCGTGAGATTGCCAACCAGAAGGGACTGGAGTTCCTCACCGGCTACCTCATCGAGAAAGCGCTGGCAGTGGACAACGTATTCGTCTGGCTGATGCTGTTCGGCTACTTTGCCATTCCGGCCGAGCTGCAGCGCCGGGTGCTGCTGTACGGGGTGCTGGGTGCCATCGTGATGCGTGCCGGTATGGTGTTCGCGGGCAGCTGGCTCATCGAGCAGTTCCACTGGATCCTCTACCTGTTCGGCGCTTTCCTGCTGCTGACCGGTGCCAAGATGCTGTGGGCGGCCGACAAGGAGCCTGACTTGGCCAACAATCCGCTGCTAGGCTGGATGCGCCGTCGCTTCAAGGTGACCGAGACCCTGGAAGGGGAGAAGTTCTTCGTCTGGCGTGACGGTGTGCGCTATGCCACCCCGCTGCTGCTCATTCTGGTTCTGGTGGAGGTGAGCGATCTTATCTTTGCGGTGGACAGTATCCCGGCCATCTTCGCGGTGACCACGGATCCCTTCATCGTGCTGACCTCCAACATCTTCGCCATCATGGGTCTTCGCGCCATGTACTTCCTGCTGGCCGGTGTGGCGGATCGCTTCGCCTTGCTCAAGTACGGTCTGGCACTGATCCTGATGTTTATCGGGGTCAAGATGCTGCTGCTGGATATCTTCAAGATCCCGACCGGTATCGCACTGGGCGTAGTCGCGTTGATCCTGCTGGCATCCATGGGGCTGAGTCTGTTTGTGACCCGTAAAAAGGCCGCTTGAGCGCGGCAGACAATGAAGCAATAACAACAAGGGCTCCCGCGGGAGCCCTTTTTCATATCGTGTTATCAGCGTTTGATCTTCTTGGGGTTGGTGTAGCCCCAGATGGTGTACATGTCCGCCAGCAGGGCGCCGTTGTACTCCTCCAGATCCGCCTGTTTCACTTCGGCTTCACCCTGACGGCCAAACAGCACCACCTCGTCGCCGGGTTTCACCCCTTTCAGATCAGTCACATCCACCATGATGGTGTTCATGGAGGTCTTGCCGACCACCGGCACCTTCTGACCCTGGATCAGCACATAGGCCTTGTTGCTCAGGGAGCGGCGATAACCATCGGAGTAGCCCAGCGGCAGGTTGGCGAGCCAGGAGTCACGCTTGAGAGTAAAGGTGCGGTCATAACCGACGGTGTTACCCGCTGCATAGTGGTTGACCGAGGCGACCTGGGTCTTGAATGCCATCACCCGCTTGTATTCGGTGTGGGAGGGGATGGAGTCACCGTAGAGCAGGCCGCCCGGGCGCACCATGTCGAAGTAGGCGTCCGGCACGGCCAGGGTGGCGAAGGAGTTGGCGGCGTGGATGGTGATCTTGCTGCGATCCAGCTTGCCCGCTTCCAGCAGCCACTGGGAGTCCAGTTTGAACTGGGCCAGCCCCATCTTGACGTCCTCTTTCTCCTCCACCGGGAAGTGGGTCATGATGCCGACCGGGGTGATCCCCTTTAGCTTGAGCATGGCCAGCGCATCCTGCTTGGCATCGGCCAGACGCAGGTCGATGCCGTTGCGGCTCATGCCGGCGGAGTTGAGCGCGATATGCACCGGAATGGTGGTATGGTGGCGCTGGGCGATCTCGGCGATACCCTGGGCACTCACCAGACTGCCGATCAGCTCCTCCATCTTGTAGGGCAGGGCCTGCTCTACTTCGTCCGGGGTGGCGGCACGCACCCGCATCAGACGGCCGGTAAATCCCTTCTCGCGGGCGACGCGGGCCTCTTCGTTGCTGGCGATGCCGATGCAGGGGATATTGGCCTTGACCACGGAGGGGACCAGCAGGTCGATGCCATGACCGTAAGCGTCGGCCTTCATGATGGCGCAGATCTGCGGGCCCTTGTCGCCGAGGCGATCCTTGAGGGTCTGGATATTGTGTTCAAAGGCGCCCAGATCCACTTCCAACCAGGCGTTGCTGGCGGTTTGCTCCTGGCCGTTGCGATGATCCGTCGCAAGGGGCAGATAGGGAGCCGCAACGGCTTGGCCCGCGAGCAGGCCGAAGATCAGGGTAGCCAGCAGAGTTTTCTTGTGCATGGTGATTCCTTTTTGTTGTTCGCGTTGGATAGTTTGGACGGGGTCGGCCACATTGGTGGTGGTTTAACCACAACTTGTTGTTATTATTATGATCTTTGTCACTCTCAACAGGCGCTGACTGGTTGGGAGTCTACCGCAACACGGGTTCGGCCGACACTCGTCAGGGGAAGAAAATGGTCAATCTTGAGTTACGTTTGCCACCACCGCTGATCTTCCTGCTCTGTGCCGGGGGCATGTGGTGGCTAAGAGGGGAGAGCCAGCCCGGCATCTGGGCAATGACGCTGATGGCTGTGCTGGTCGTGGCGGGGGCCATCATGGGCTTTGGTGCCCTGCAACGATTTCGTCACCACCAGACCACGGTCAGCCCCACCAAACCTCAGCACACCAGTCGTCTGGTGACCTGTGGCGTCTATCGTGTCAGTCGCAATCCCATGTATCTGGGCTTGCTCTGCTGGCTGGCCGCCTGGGGCTGTTATCTCGGTGGAAGTTGGGTCTGGGTTGGGCCAATCGTGCTGGTTGCTTGGCTGACTCGCTTTCAGATCATGCCGGAGGAGCGGCTGTTGCATGCTCGTTTCGGCGACGAGTATGTGGCGTATTGCCAGCGCGTTCGCCGTTGGTGCTGACTGGCAGTGACCTGAGTGAGCTGAGCGGATAATTCGGGTCAGCCGTGCTGGATAAAGAGAACCCCGGGCGGGCCCGGGGTTCTCGAGGGGACAGGTTAGAAAAAATCGCCCTTCTCGTCCTTGGTGGGTTCGAGGCTCCAGCCGGTGGCATCGCTGCTGCTGGCAATCTGCCCCTTCTCCTTCCACAACTTGATCTTGAGGCGCAGGTTGTTGGCCGAGTCGGCGTTTTTCACCGCCTCTTCTTCCTCAATTACCCCTTCCACCACCAGATCAAACAGGGCACTGTCGAAGGTAACCATGCCGAGGGCCTTGGATTTCTCCATCACCTCTTTGAGACCACCAAATTCGCCGCGCTTGATCATGTCGCGGATGGTGTGGGTGCCAAGCATGATCTCCACTGCGGCCCGGCGACCGCCATCGGTGGTTTTCACCAGCCGCTGGGAGACAAAAGCCTTGAGGTTGTTGCCCAGATCGTTGAGCAGCTGGGGGCGGCGCTCCTCGGGGAAGAAGTTGATGATGCGATCCAGCGCCTGGTTGGCGTTGTTGGCGTGCAGGGTGGAGATGGCAAGGTGGCCGGTTTCGGAGAAGGCCAGCGCATGTTCCATGGTCTCGCGATCGCGGATCTCGCCGATAAGAATGACGTCCGGCGCCTGACGCAGGGTGTTTTTCAGGGCTGCGTGGAAGCTGCGGGTATCCACGCCAACCTCCCGCTGGTTGATGATGCTCTTGCGGTGGCGATGAACGAACTCCACCGGATCCTCGATGGTGATGATGTGGCCACCGCTGTTGCGGTTGCGGTGGTCGATAAGCGCCGCCAGCGAAGTGGATTTGCCCGAGCCGGTACCGCCGACAAACAGCACCAGACCGCGTTTCTCCATGATGGTGTCGAGCAACACAGGCGGGAGTTTGAGATCTTCAAAGCGGGGGATTTCGGTCTTGATGTTGCGGGCCACCAGAGAGACTTCGTTGCGCTGCTTGAAGATGTTGACCCGAAAGCGGCCGATCTGGGGCAGGGAGATGGCGAGGTTCATCTCCAGATCCTTCTCGAACTGCTGCTTCTGCTCGCCATCCATGATCTCGGCGGCGATCCGCGCCACTTCACCCGGTTCCAGCGGCGTTTCGTTGAGGGGGCGCAGGCCGCCGTTAAATTTGGCGCAGGGGGGCGCGCCGGTCGACAGATAGAGGTCTGAGCCATCCTGCTTGGCCAGGATCTGTAACATGTCTCGCAATTCCATTTTTTTGCCTCGTCGATCAATGAGATGCCATGAGCGGGATGATATTGAGTGTACAGCCTCAGGCGCCGGTCAGTTTCTCGCGAAAGACAAAAAAGACCGCACCGAGAATGCAGAGCCCTGCCCAGAGATAGTCCCATTTCAGATCTTCCTTGAGATAGAAGATAGAGAAGGGGACGAATACGGTGAGTGTGATCACTTCTTGCAGGATTTTAAGTTGGCCCACGCTCATCACGGTGTGGCCAATGCGGTTGGCGGGCACTTGCAGCAGGTATTCGAACAGGGCGATACCCCAGCTCACCAGGGCGGCAATGATCCAGGGTTTGTGGTTCATGCTCTTGAGGTGAGCGTACCAGGCGAAGGTCATAAAGACGTTGCTGCAGAGCAGCAGACCGATACTGGTGAAAATCGGGTTCATAGGGTTCTCCTTGAAAATCCGGCGCATTTTATCCCTGAACCACGGGTTTTCATACGTGGTGCGGGAGGGTATTTTTAACCAACAGGATAAGCCGTGCGAGGTATGCGACGGGATGGGCAAGTTATGCGGGATAGTGTTGTTACTGTTATTTGCCATGCCGGTGCGTGCTGCCCCGACGCTGACGGTGGCCACCGATCTGTGGCCGCCGTTTCGCATCCTGCAGCCGGATGGCCGGTTGCAGGGGCTCGACATGGACATCCTGCGCCGGTTGCAACAGGCGAGCGGCATTGAGTTGCAGGTACGGCGGATGCCGTGGGGCAGGGCGCTCAAGCAGATGCAGACCGGTCAGGTCGATCTGATGATTGGGCTCGCCTATACCGCCGAGCGGGCGCAGTTCATCGACTATCTGCAGCCTGCCTACTATCAGTGCTGGCCCGCGTTTTATGGTCAGCCGGTCAATGTGGCCCGGATCCACCAATACCGCGATCTGCAGGGGGTGAAGGTGGGCTATGTGCTCAACTCCGCCTACTTTGAGCCCTTCAACAGTGACAGCCGCCTCGACAAGCACGGAGTACCCACCGAAGATCAGCTGCTGCGCATGGTGCAGCGCGGTCACCTGCCGCTGATGATTGGCACCGACTGTCAGGTGGACTATGCCCTGAGTCAGGGAAATGCCAGCCGGATAGGCAAGGCGGACTACCGCCCCGCCACGCCGGTGACCCTCTATCTGGGGATGAGCAAGCACTCACCTCACCAGTCACTGCGCCAGCCCTTGCTGGTGGCGCTGCAAAATCTGGTGGCCAGCGGCGAGATAAGCGTGATGGCCAAGCGTTACCAGCCTTGACCTTGGGTGGCAAGCCACTGTTATCATGCCCTTTTCCTGCTTTCCCCCGGCGCTGTGACAGGGCCGGGGGGAAGCCTTGTTATTCGGGGATTATCCTTGTACCTCTCCCTTATCGCCCGCCAGCAGCGCTGGCAGCGGCGCTGGCTCTGTGGCCTGACGCTGCTGACCTTGCTGCTGTTTCTCTTCTCCCTCGTCTGGGGCGAGTATGTGCTGCTGCCCTGGCAGCCCCTTGGCGATCTCGAACAGCGCATCCTGCTGGAGCTGCGTCTGCCCCGCGCCTTGCTGGCCCTCTTGGCTGGCGCCGCGCTTGCTTGTGGCGGCGCCGTGTTGCAGGTGATGTTGCACAATCCGGTGGCGGAGCCCGGGTTGCTTGGCGTTTCAAGCGGGGCAGGCCTTACCGCCATGGTGGCGATGGCGGTGGCCAAGTCCCTTGGCTTCTATCTGCCAGGCTGGGGGCTGTCGCTGGCGGCCTTCGGTGGCGCCTTGCTGGTGACCATGTTGCTCATTCGGCTGGCTCGCCGGGCGCGTCTCGGTCATGCCCGCTTGCTGTTGTTTGGGGTGGCCATCGGTATTCTTACCAATGCCGCCATGACCTGGTTGATGTACTTTGCCGACGACGGCTCCTTGCGTGAATTCATGTTCTGGATGATGGGCAGCCTCTCTTACGGCAGCCAGCAGTTCGGCTGGTGGTGGCTGGTGCTGCCGCTCACCCTGTGCTGGCTCTGCTGGCAGGGCAAGGCGCTGCAACAGTTGTTGTTGGGGGAGACCCAGGCCCGCCTGATGGGGATGGATGTCGACAAGATGCGGGTGCGGCTGGTGCTGGCGGTCTGTCTGCTGACCGGTGTGGCGGTGTCGTTGTGTGGTGTCATCGGTTTTGTCGGGTTGGTGGTGCCCCATCTGCTGCGGCTCTGCGGTGGCAGCGATCAGCGCTTCCTGCTGCCTGCCTCGGCGCTTGGCGGCGGGGCCCTGCTGCTGGCGGCCGATCTGGTTGCTCGATCCACCCTGAGCGCGGGGGAGTTGCCTATCGGCGTCATCACCGCCTCGGTGGGGGCGCCGCTCTTTATCTACCTGCTATTGAGGCAAACTGCCGATGGTGCTGCATGAATATCTGCATGATTTGGTCGGGGCGCGCAGTCTCCTTATTTACCCGTTGTTGAGGCAAGATGCCGATGTCACCCGCTGATCCCATGCCGGTTTCTTCTCGTGCTGCTGCGCCGCTGCTGGAGGCGCGCGCACTCGCCATTGCCGGACGGCTCTCTCCCCTAGATATCCGCTGGCATGGCGGCCAGTTGGTGGCGCTGCTTGGCCCCAATGGCAGTGGCAAGTCGACCCTGCTCGGGGCGCTGGCGGGGATTTTACCCGCCGATGGCACAGTGCTGCTGGGGGGGGAAGTGCTTGCTGACCTGAGTTGGCCCGAGCTTGCCAAGCAGCGTGCCATGCTACCCCAGCGTCAGCCCCAGCTGTTTCATATTCCGGTGTTTCAGGTGTTGAGCCTGGGGTTCGATGAGGCGGTTGCGCCCGCCAGACAGAATGAGGCGATAAACGCACTGTGCGAGGCATTGGAGCTGGAAGCTTTGCTGGCTCGTGACTTCAGCCGGTTGTCGGGGGGCGAGCAGCAGCGGGTGCTGATTGCCCGCACCCTGCTGCAGGTGTGGCCGAGCCTCAATCCGACCGGCAAGGTGCTGCTGCTGGACGAGCCGCTGGCGGGGCTCGATCTGCATCACCAGCTGGCGCTATTGCGCTTGCTGAAAACCCTGGCCGCTCAGGGTTTGCTGGTGGTGCTCGCCATCCACGATATCAATCTGGCCATCGACTGGGCCGACCGCATTCTCTGCCTGCAACAGGGCTCGGTGGTGCGCGAAGGGGGTGTCGAGCTGGTGGATGAGGCGCTGCTGGCGCAGGTATTCCATATCCGCACCGACCGCATCGAAGCGGCAGGGCGCGTGTGGTTTATGCCCAGTTTGTGAGAAACAAGAAAGGCCCTTGGCGTCAGCCGAGGGCCTTTTTGAAGAATACGACTCGCTCCGTTTCGGCAAAGCCGAGTTGTTGGTGCATCTGCTGCGAGTCAAGATTGTCGATGGCGGCATCGGAGGCCAGTTCCCGGCAACCCAGCTCGCGGCCCCACTGCGCCACCTGAGCGATCAAGGCTTGGGCCACCCCACGCTGGCGCGAGGCCGGTTGCACATAGACCCCTTCCAGATACATCACAGGGCTGCTGTTGCAGCCATTCACGTAATCGTGGCGCAGGGCTGCATCGGCAAAGCCTACCGCCTGACTCTGTTCATCCAGCGCCAGAAAGGCGTTGAGATGTGCATTGGCCAACATCTCAACCCCTTCCTGCAGGTGGGCCGAAAGTGCGTGGTGCGGCCACAGCTGCTGGCGCAGGGTTGCCCACTGCGCCAGCAGCGTCTCGTCGAGGGGGACTATCTGCCAGCCGATATTCGTCATCGGGGCTCAGGCTTGCCGCTTGGCAAGGCGTACCAGTGCAGCCTCTGCCAGCATCGCCAGCAGGGTTTCGGTGTCGCTCCATGACAGGCAGGCATCAGTGATGCTCTGGCCAAAGGTGGCGGCGCAGCCGTTCTCCACATCCTGACGCCCTTCCACCAGGAAGCTTTCGGCCATGATGCCGGCGATGCCGGTGCGGCCACGTCGCAGCTGATCGCAGATATCTTGCGCGACCAGCAGCTGACGGCGGTGATCCTTCATGCTGTTGCCGTGGCTGAAATCGACCACCAGACGCTCCGGCAGGCCCACATCGGCCAGCGCTTCACAGGCTTCATCGACACTGGCGGTGTCGTAGTTGGGGCGGTGGCCGCCACGCAGGATCACATGACCAAAGGGGTTGCCGGCGGTGCGGTAGATGGTCATCTTGCCGTCTTTGTCCGGCGAATAGAAGATGTGGCTGTGACGGGCGGCACGCACCGCATCGATGGCGATGCGGGTATTGCCGTCGGTGCCGTTCTTGAAGCCAACCGGGCAGGAGAGGGCCGAAGCCATCTCGCGGTGTACCTGGGATTCGGTGGTACGAGCGCCGATGGCGCCCCAGGTAATGAGGTCGGCAATATACTGGCCGGTCACCATATCGAGGAATTCGGTGGCGGTTGGCATGCCGATCTCGTTGATGTCGACCAGCAGTTTGCGCGCCAGTTTCAGCCCTTCGTTGACGTCGAAACTACCATCGAGGCGCGGGTCATTGATCAGCCCTTTCCAGCCGACGATGGTGCGCGGCTTCTCGAAATAGGTGCGCATCACGATGCAGAGGCTCTCTTTATACTGCTCGCGCAGGGCGTTGAGGCGCTGGGCATACTCGCGAGCAGCAGCGGGATCATGGATAGAGCAGGGGCCGACAATGACCAGCAAGCGCTGATCGTCTCCGGCCAGAATGGCTTCCACTTCGCGACGGGCATCCAGCAGATTCTGGGCAATGGTATAGGTGATCGGAAACGCGTGTGCAAGCTCGCTCGGAGTGATCAGTGACTCCAGGCGACGGGTGCGCAATTCATCTGTGTGAATGGACATACAACTCAAGTCTCGAGTGGGTGGTGTCAGCCGCAAGGGGCGAAAAAGCAAAGAGATAAAATAAAGCAAAAGTCCCCTGATTGAAACCTTGGGGGGCTCTGATAGGATGTGAGGCCAAAATCGATTCCAAATGAGGTAGATAGCGTGGCAAAGCCAGGGGCAACCGGGGTCACCCGCATCATCAACGCAACCGGTTACAGCATGAAGGGGCTCAAGTCAGCCTGGATTAACGAGGCGGCTTTTCGGCAGGAGCTGATGCTGATCCTGTTGCTGATGCCGCTGGCCTTCTGGATTGGCGACTCCCTCAACCAGATCCTGCTGCTCATCATCATCAGCTGGCTGGTGGTGATCGTCGAGATCCTCAACTCCGCCATTGAAGCTGTGGTAGACAGGGTTGGCTCCGAGCATCATGAGCTCTCCGGCCGCGCGAAGGATTTGGGCTCCGCCGCCGTCTTTATCGCGCTGGCCCTGAACGCCCTGGTATGGGGGGCGCTGGTGGGCCGCAACCTGTTGGGGTGGTGGTAAGCCATCACGCTGCTTTGAGGTTCTGCTTCATACAAAAGCCCGTCATCACGACGGGCTTTTTGCTGCGCAGATAAGGGGCTATCAGTGGAGGATGCGGGCGCGGATGGTGCCGTTGATCTCCTTGAGCTTGGCGAGCGCCTTCTCGCTGTGCTCGGTCTCCACGTCGATCACCACGTAACCGATATGGCTGCTGGTCTGCAGGTATTGACCGGCGATGTTGATCCCCTCTTCGGCGAAGATCTGGTTGATCTGGTTCATCACGCCCGGCTGGTTGCGGTGAATGTGCAGCAGGCGGCTGGAGCCCTTGTGGCCCGGCAGCGACACTTCCGGGAAGTTGACGGCGGAGAGGGTGGAGCCGTTGTCGGAGTATTTGACCAGCTTGTTGGCCACTTCCAGCCCGATGTTCTCCTGCGCCTCATGGGTGGTGCCACCGATGTGCGGGGTCAGGATCACGTTCTCCAGCCCACGCAGCGGGCTTTGGAACTCTTCGTCATTGGACTTGGGCTCGACCGGGAAGACGTCGATGGCGGCGCCGGCGATATGGCCGCTCTTGATGACGTCAGCCAAGGCGTCGATATCCACCACGGTACCGCGGGCGGCGTTGATGAAGATGGCGCCCGGTTTCATCATCCGCAGCTGCTCGGCACCGATCATGTTCTTGGTTGAGGCGGTCTCCGGTACGTGCAGGCTGATGACGTCAGACATATTGAGCAGCTCGACCATGCTTGGCACCTGGATGGCGTTGCCCAGCGAGAGCTTGTTCTCGATATCGTAGTAATAAACCTTCATGCCGATGCTCTCGGCGATGATGCCAAGCTGGGTACCGATGTGGCCGTAGCCGATGATGCCGAGCTTCTTGCCGCGCGCTTCCACCGAGCGGTTGGCCAGTTTTTCCCACACGCCGCGATGGCACTTGGCGTTCTTCTCGGGGATGCCGCGCAGTAGCAGCAGGATCTCGCCCAGTACCAACTCGGCGACCGAACGGGTGTTGGAGAAGGGGGCGTTGAAGACCGGAATACCGCGGATCTGGGCCGCTTCCAGCTCGACCTGGTTGGTACCGATGCAGAAGCAGCCGATGGCGACCAGCTTGTTGGCGGCGTCGAGGACTTTCTCGGTGATCTGGGTGCGGGAGCGCAGCCCGATGAAATGGACGTCGCGGATCTGCTCGATCAGCTCCTCTTCGGAAAGCGAGGTCTTGAGATACTCCACACTGGTGTAACCTGCGGCACGAAAGGTCTCTACGGTGTTGGGGTGAACTCCCTCCAGCAGCAGAACCTTGATTTTATCCTTGTCCAACGAAAACTTGGCAGTCATGACGATCCCTCTGTATGTGCAAACGTAAGTGCAGATTTGGTGTGCGAAGAAAACCGTAAAGTAGCAAAAACGTTTGGGAGAGGGAATATTTGTGACGAAAGTCAAATTCTTTGAAGTTATCAACGAATGTTGTAAACATCCGTATGCAACTTGTTGAGGGATAAATAAAAACGGCGCCATCAGGCGCCGTCATTTATTCACAGTGCAATGTTTGGGTCATATCCAGGGCAAGATCGCGAACGTTTTTTAAGCAGGGCACGAGGATTTGACCGACCGAACAGGGTGTGATCTTATACTCTCTTTTACGGGAGTTTCGTCATGAACCATCAAGCGGCATTTACCCAATTCTTCTCCGAACTTGAAGACCCTCGTCAGACAACCAAAATCGCGTACCCCTTCTTCGATGTGGTTTTTCTCACCGTCTGTGCTGCTATTGGTGGAGCTCAAGGTTGGGAAGATATCGAGCTTTTCGGCGAGGCACATCTGGAATGGTTTCAGCGTAATGGATTGTTTCATAACGGATTACCTGTTCACGACACCATAGCCAGGATCATCTCCCGTATTCAACCGGAGCAATTCCAGAACGCCTTCGTCCGCTGGATGCAAGCAACATCAGAACGTACCGATGGTGAGCTGATTGCCATTGACGGCAAGACCTTACGCAGCTCTTACGACCGAGACAGTCGTCAGTCTACCATTCATATGGTCAGTGCCTTTGCCGCTGAGAATCGTCTGGTGCTCGGGCAAGTCAAAACAGATGAGAAATCTAACGAAATCACCGCCATTCCTGAATTACTGGCACTCCTCGATATAAAAGGCTGCCTGGTATCCATCGATGCCATGGGCTGCCAGACTGGAATAGCCTCAACCATAGTCAAGGGCGGTGGCGACTACTTGCTGGCGGTAAAAGGTAACCAGCCCACACTGCATAATGCAGTACGCGCAGCTCTGGCCGAGTCGACCAAGAAGCCGCTGAGTGAAGAAACGCTCAGTGTCGAGAAAGAGCACGGTCGCATCGATGGCCGCGAGTACCATGTGTTACCAGCCGGAGCACTATCAGAGCAATTTCCAGAGTGGAAATCGCTGAAGACTGTCGGTGTCGCAATATCCTATCGAATTGAAAATATGGAAAAATTTTCGATGGAGTATCGCTACTACATCAGCTCGGCTGAACTGACACCAGAGCAGTTTGCTTCAGCGGTACGAGGGCACTGGGCAATTGAAAATAGCCTGCACTGGGTTCTGGATGTCGTGATGAATGAGGATGCCTGCCAGATATATCGAGGTGATGCCCCTCAAATATTGGCCTGTGCACGACACATGGCGCAAAACATGCTGCGAGCCGAAACCAGCCGTAAGGCAAGCTTGCGGAAGAAGCAGCAATTTGCGGGCATGAGCAGCCCATATCTGGAAAAGGTATTGGATTCAGGGCTGGCTGAATTGAAGTCAATTTAACAATATGTTCACGCTCTCGCCCTG
>NZ_JBFODM010000070.1:0-8930 GCF_040908325.1 Aeromonas sp. R4-1 | reverse complement strand
GCTTGCGCGTAGTCTTCCCAGCACTGTGCTTTACGCAATCTGGCCAAGGGCGTCTTGGTCAGAACGGTGCTGGTGCGCAGACACAGTTTGCAACGGTAGCGGCGCAGCCCCCGACTCCATCCCCAAGGCGCCAGCTGGGTAACATCGGCCTGACAATGGGGGCAGCCACTGCATGCCGGTAACTGAGTATTGAGCGAGGTAATCGTGTGGGGTGCAGTGAGCTCCTGCTGAGCAACACGGCGCTGGCGCAGGGTTAACTGGGGAAAGAGAGACAGCAGGTGTTGAAAGGCTGGGGTATCCATGATGGTTGACCTCAAGGTGATGGCCTACTTCAAGATTAGCCTTTCAACACGTAATTGGGACAGAGCCTATATAAAGGGGAAGTGGCAGCGCATAAATCAAGACGCGTCGTGAGTAAGATCGCAAGATATTGAAAAGGGGAGCTTGGCTCCCCTTTCAGTCAATCTCTCAGCCCGGCTTATTGCTGCTGGATAACCCAGATCTGGAAGGCTTTGCGGGTTTCCGCATCGGCCTTGTTGTACCAGTTTTGCAACTGGGTCAGCGCTTCCGGATTGCTTTGAGCCTTGCTGGGGGCAACCTGAACCGGTGCGCTGACGGCAGCCATCACAGCAGCAGAGGAGACGGCGACGGTCTTGGGCTGGTTGAATGCTTTGCCCATGTTGATCAGCTCTTGCTGATAGTCACGGGTCAGCTGGAAGCCCTCTACTTTCGGCATCACGAACTGTTCGCTGCTCACTTGCTGACCACTGACCTTGTCTTTCAGCGTGACTTTCTGATCCTTCAGGAACTGTTTGGCTTCTGCTTCGTTGCGGGGCTTTTTATAGTCCAGCACCAGCTGCTGGTTGTCGGCAGCGGTGAAGTTCAGCACCAGCGGCTCGGCGGTCACCAGCTTGATTTCGTCTCGATTAGAATAATTGCCTTCAAATGCAACCACGAGCTGATGTTTACCAACGCTAAGTGGAAACTTTTTGGTGTTATCGAGTAATGAGGGATTGATTGCTTGACCATCGATCAGCTGGACGACATACGGGGTGGTCACTTCCAATTGGGCATCAGCAAGGGCGCTACCGGCCCACAACAGACCAGCCAGCGCCGGTACCAGAACAGTCAGTTTCATTTCATCTCCTTGAACAGTCAGGCGATTGCCCACTGAAAACAGGGGCTCATTTTTACAGGTTTGGCCTACTGCGGCAATGGCTCTTTCTGGTGGTCAACGTTCGCGCCGCTGTCAGTTTGTTTATCAATAGCGGCCGACTGATTTACTCGACCCGACGTGTGAACGGGGGGAGGGCATCAAGCAACCCCTTGCCATAACGCTTGGTCAGCAGACGCCGGTCCAGAATGGTGACCCGTCCCTGATCGGCCTCCTTGCGGATGAGGCGGCCACAGGCCTGGATCAGTTTGCGCGATGCTTCTGGCACCGTCAGTTGCAGAAAGGGGTTGCCTCCTCGCTGCTCCACCCACTCGGCGGTGGCCTCCTCGACCGGTGAGTTGGGCACCGCAAAGGGGAGTTTGGTGATCACCAGATTGGTAAGGTAGTGACCCGGGAGATCCAGCCCCTCCGAGAAGCTGCCGGTACCAAACAGTATGCTGGCCTGATCTCCATCGCATTTTTGTTTGTGCAGGGTGAGCAGGGCATTGCGGGAGGCTTCCCCCTGCACCAGCAGTGACAGTCCCTTGGCTCGCAAGCCAACAGCCACCTCATTCATCTGGCGGTAGGAGGAGAAGAGCACCAGACTCGCCTCCTTGCCCGCCAAAATGCGGGGCAGCACGCTGATGAGTTCGTTGGTAAAGGCCGGCGAGTTGGGTTCGTGCTCCATCTTGGGCAGATAGAGTTCGGCTTTCTGATAATCAAAGGGGGAGCGCAGGCGCAGATAGCGGGTACCGTCGTGCTCCTTGAGCCCCACCTGATGGCGAAAATAACTAAAGGAAGAGAGGGCGGTGAGGGTCGCTGAGACCAGAACGGCTCCCAGACATTTCGACCAGAGCCACTCCTCCAGCAGATAGCCTACCTCAATCGGTGAGGCGTGCAGCCAGATATCGCCGTCATCGCTCTTGGCCATCCAGCGGGCGAGCGGGGTTTTGCCGGTCGGCACATGGCGCCCCAGCATCTCCCACAGGGCGCAGAAACTCTCCAGCCGCTGTAGATGAAAACCGCTCTCGGCCAGCAGGGGTTCGGCCTCCTTGCGGCGGATCTCGCCATCTTTCAGCGCTTCACCTATGGCTCCTTGCATCCGATCCAGCGCTCGCAGCGCCTTCTTGCTCGACTCCTTGAGATTCTCCGCCAGCATGGGCAGGGGATCAGGCAATACCCCTTCGGCGAAGCGGTAGTGAGGTTCCGTGCCAAACAGCCGATCGTTGGTGCTGAGCCACTGCTCGACCGCCTTCAGATCGGGCTGGATGGAGGCCAGTGCATCCTGCAGTTTGAGTTGGGGATCGAGCAGGCTCTCCTTATTAAGCGTCCGCGCCAGCTTGCCTGCACTTTGTACCAGCTTCTCCAGCCAACGACGCGAGCCTTTGACGCTGGCCGACGCCGCGCCGTGATCCCGGGCAATGGTGGGCAGGTGATGGGCCTCATCCAGCACATAGATGCACTCATCAGGGGGCGGCAGAATGATGCCGCCGCCCATGGTGAGATCGGAGAGCAGTAGCGCATGGTTCACCACCAGCACATCGGCGCTCTCCATGTCGTTGCGGGCGCGATGAAAGGGGCAGTGCTGGTGATGGCTTAGCGCCTTGTTGCAGGTGTGGCGGTCGGCGGCGATGCGATCCCAGCAAGTGTCGGGAATGGGCTCCGGCCAGTTGTCCCGATCCCCGTCCCACTTGCCATTGGTGTAGGCCTGCCACAAGGCCTGGTAGCGATCTTTGTCGCTGTCAGATGGTTTGGATTTGCTCAGACTGCCAAAGTCGAGCTCGAAGTTGGCCATCTCGGCGCCACTGGCTGCCTGTTCCAGTAGATGTTCGCAGCAGTAACGCTGACGCCCCTTGACCAGCATAAAACGAAACGGCAGCTCGCTGTGGCTGTGGTAAAAAGGGAGGTCTTTGTGGATCAGCTGCTCTTGCAGGGCCACGGTGGCGGTGGAGATCACCAGCTTCTTCTGGGTGAGCCGCGCCACCGGGATGGCGCCCTGCGCATAAGAAAGAGATTTGCCGATACCGGTTCCTGCTTCGGCCACCAGGATCCGGCGTTGTTTGTCGTACTCGCCGGTCAGGGTTTTGGCTATCTCTGCCACCAGAAAGTTCTGCTCTTTGCGCGGCACAAAACCGGGTAATCCATCCGAAATCTGGCGATAGGTTTGACGAATGGTGGCTTTAAGGCGAGTAGAGAGCATGAAGAGAAGGCCAGTTAGGGGTTAATCGAAGGACAAGGATACCCGCAACCCCTTGGTGAGGTCGAGGCAGCAGCCATTATCACGGCAGTTTTACACTGATCAGACCACTTTGGTTGTTTATCAGGTAGTTAGCGTTATTTGCATGCAAATCAGACTATTTGAGTCCAAATAATCAGCAGAATTAGTTGTAAACGTTTTCCCATTGATTCAGCTTCAAGTGAGATGCGCATCACATTTTCATCTTGGTGACCATGATTTCCATAAAAAGTTCCAAGTTTTTTCATTGCGGTTCAAAAAATCCGGTGCTAGTCTCGGCGGCATAGTGATGCAAAGAACATCGCTAACACAGGGAATAACAACGACTTAGTGTTTAACTTACAGTAGGCATTGGAAACTATGAAAAAGACAATTCTGGCTATTGCTATCCCGGCTCTGTTCGCATCCACCACGAACGCCGCCGTCATCTATGACAAAGACGGTACTCAAGTTGGCATCACCGGTAACCTGCGTACCCAATTTGCCAGTGATCACGATCGCGAGGCTGAAGATCTCGCTGGCCGTGCACGTATCGGTCTGAGCACCAAAGTTGCCCTGAACGACACTTGGTCTGGCTTGGCCAAGGGTGAGTGGCAACTGACCTCCAACAAATCTAAAGAAGGTAGTGCTGGCGATGACATCACCTCCCGTGAAGTGTATGTCGGTCTGGATGGCTCCCAGTTTGGTATGATCCGTTTTGGTCAGCTGGATACCGTGTTCAACGACGTTATCAACAAGGCTGATATTGCGAATGAAAACTCTGGCTTGGCCAGTGTCTACGATGGCCGTCAGGAAGGTCAGGTTCGTTACGATGGCCAGTGGAACGGTGTCTCCTTCGGCGCGAGCTATATTACTGCCAATACCGGTTATAAAGATGTCGCAAGCAATAACGGTATTGTTAAGCTGACAGGCGACTTGGATCGTGGCTACGCCGCCAAACTGGGCTACGAAGCCCCGTTCGGTCTGGCGCTGATTGCCGGTCTGGAGCAAAAAGAGTTCAATGAGACAGTCGCCAATACTGACGGTGCTGAAAGCAAGAAAGATTGGGGTCTGGGTGCCTCCTATACCCTGGAAGGCCTCTACCTGGGTGCCTCTTACAGCAATTCCAAAGTTAAATACTATGGTGTAGGTGACAACGAAGATAAGACTCGTGGCTACGAGCTTGCCGCATCCTACAATGTGGATGCTTGGACTCCGTATGTTGTTTACAACAACGCCGAGACTAAAGAGACCAATGAGCGCGCCATCTACACCACATTGGGTCTGACTTACAACTTCACCAGCAACTTCTTGGCATACAGCGAATATGTATTCGAAAATGCCGAAGTGAACAGCGATGATGTTGTATATGCAGGTCTGTTTTACGCATTCTAATGAATGCTGAGTGCATTGTGTAAACTTTAGGGTAAACACAGTAACGTTTATTAAACGGGCAATAAGAGCTTTCTTATTGCCCGTATTGTATGCTCAGCGCGCTGCGATGTGATAAACACAGGTTGTACAGATCTAGTTATCACCTGACTCCGGCCTCAAATCGGTGTTTTGTTTACGCTACTTTAGTGCGCACTTTCTTCGGTATCAATTTCAGATCCTTCTTGAACATGTTGTAGGGGGTGTGACCCTCCATCATCTTGCCCTGATGTGGCCGCTGGGTGTTGTAGTGCACCAGATAGCTATCCAGGTCTGTCTGCATCTGTTCTACCGACTCATACCAGGTCGTTCTCCCCTTGATGCGGAAGTGTTCATCCAGCAGTGTGCAATGCTGTCGCTCGATAAAGCCGTTGCTCTGCGGCCTGCGCACCCTGGTTGTCCGGTGCTCAATCCCCTCCAGTTGCAGGAACAGCTCGTAGGGATGATGGTCAGGGCGCCCGCAGAACTCGCGCCCGTTGTCCGACAGGATGGTATAGACCCGTGCCTCGTGGGTTTCAAAGAATGGCAGCACCGTTTCGTTGAGCACATGAACCGAGGTCACCGGCAGCTTGTTGGTGTAGAGCCGCCCCCAGGCGTGGCGACTGTAGCAGTTCAGCACGGTTTGCAGATACACCTTGCCAACCCCCTTGAGCGCGCCGACGAAGAAGGTGTCGATCGCCACCAGTTCCCGGTGTAGTGAACTTCTATCTGGCGTTCGCGGAACTCGGGGCTGAAGCGCTCTAACAGGCGAATTTGCTCGTCATTGAGCTCAATGGTCTGATCCCGGTGAGTTTTCTCAAGGCGCAGCAAGCGGTCGTGTTTGGAGAGCAAGTCGTGCCGTTGCCACACGCCACGCACACCACCCGCACTAACATTGATGCCTTGCAGAGCCAGTTTTTGCGCGACTCGCAGCGGGCCATGAGCTGGTCTGGTGAGGGAGTAATCGAGGATGGCCTGTTCAATCTCGGGAGCGACTCGATTGGGATGAGCCCGTTTACAGCCGGGCAATTTGTCGAGCAATCCCTCGGCGCCATAGGTCTGGTAGTTACGGCGAATCTCATAGAACTGCTGACGGCTGTAGCCGATGAGCTTGCAGGCTTTGCTGACGTTATTGAGTTCTTTGGCGAGTTCTAGCAGGCTGAGTTTGCGACGTGCTACTTTCTCGTTGGTGATCATGCAGAGGCTGATAGTATTTTGCAGGTGCAAAAAAGCCCCTTGGCGGGGCTTGGTGTCTGGCAAGGCCGGTGTCGGGATTATCAATCGAACAGGATGCGGCCGCTGGTGCCGGCATCGCTGTCTTTCCAGCTGGCACCGCTTTTGCGCAGGGTGTAAGTGATGGTCTCCTGCTTGAATTTCAGGTAATCGCTGCCGCTGTGGCTCGGTTTTACCTGATTGCCATCGATATAGGTCTCCCCTGTGGTATCGACGTGAATTTCGGCCACGGTGCGGCCATCGTCAGTGACCGCCTTATAGTTGCCAGCCCACGGGCTCTCGTCGCCATACTGCACGGCCCCTTCCTGAGCGTGCGCTTGGGCATGGGTCTTGTGGCCGTGATGGGTTTTGGCCACGGCACAGCCGGAGATACCGACAGCCAGCAGGCAACCGAGGGCGACATTGAGCAGAGTCTGTTTGGATTTCATCTTCATTTACCTGTATCAAATAATTGCAATGGATAAGGGGTGGAGCCCCCACGGTAGGTGTGGGCCCCGCTGAGCCGTGGCTCGAAATCAGTCCTGATTGATGCCAGAAATATGGCCGCGGGCGTCGGTGAGGCAGTGCCAGAGCCGGTCATGGGGCCCCTTGATATCAATCATCATCCCCGCCTGGGAGTCGGCCACATAGTCGAGGGTCAGTTTGCTGCGGCTGACGCCCGCTTTTCTGGCGACGGCGTTCATGCAGGCGTTCTCGGCAACCTTGGTTTGCGCAGTGCTGCCGTTGTAGGCACTGCTACTGGCGATTTCATTATCATCATCATCGCCGTCGTCATCGTTCTCATCGTCATTGAGCTGGCAGGCGCCACTGTCGCCATTTTTGACAAAATAGGTGATGCCCCAGTCGCCATTTTTCACCATGGAGAGGGTGGTGCGCCCCTTGCTCGCCTCGTAGAAATTTGAATTCACTTTTTTAAGTGGAACTTGCTGGTTATTGATATAAGCCGTGCCATCTTAGACGCGAAGATTAATATGTCCAGGACAGCTGGCGGATAAATCAGGCACCCCTGCATATGCGGTTCCGGTCATGACCAATACAGAGAGAGCAAGCAGCGTTTTTTCATCAGATAACCTCAAATCAACAAGGATCAGCAAGTGTGATGTCGTCAAAATAACGGTTGCTATGCCTGAACGTTATTTCTGTGCTCATTGCACACCTGTTATCGGTAGCCCGCAGTCAGTCGTTTCAGTGCGCCTCGTCCTGCCGGGATGACGCCAAATTTAGCAGTCGGGTGATGTAAGTAAAATAAAACAGGATTAATTGGATTCATAAAATATGAAAAACTATAAATCATTTAAAACAATAAGTTAGGTGCGGCTCAAGTCACTGTGAAAATGATGGGGGACCTCCGGGTTGGTTCCTTATGGACATCGATAAAGTTGCCATAGGGCTGCAATGCCGGGAGTAGAGTATTTCCTCTGTTGCAAGCGGGCACAGTCTGGCGACATCACAGGGCTAATCAGCCATTGCGCGCAGTAAATACATAGAAAAAAAACTCCAATATTCGGTGTGCGAGGGTGACAAAATTGGCCTGCCAGCAAGAAGATATTTTTACCTGATAGGACTGGATCGTGAGAAATATGAAAGGGGGCAGATCAATAAATCCTCTATCAATACGGACATAATTATCCTGAGTGTTAATGTACTTTCCCTGAGGATTGCCCAGGGCGAGAGCGTGAACATATTGTTAAATTGACTTCAATTCAGCCAGCCCTGAATCCAATACCTTTTCCAGATATGGGCTGCTCATGCCCGCAAATTGCTGCTTCTTCCGCAAGCTTGCCTTACGGCTGGTTTCGGCTCGCAGCATGTTTTGCGCCATGTGTCGTGCACAGGCCAATATTTGAGGGGCATCACCTCGATATATCTGGCAGGCATCCTCATTCATCACGACATCCAGAACCCAGTGCAGGCTATTTTCAATTGCCCAGTGCCCTCGTACCGCTGAAGCAAACTGCTCTGGTGTCAGTTCAGCCGAGCTGATGTAGTAGCGATACTCCATCGAAAATTTTTCCATATTTTCAATTCGATAGGATATTGCGACACCGACAGTCTTCAGCGATTTCCACTCTGGAAATTGCTCTGATAGTGCTCCGGCTGGTAACACATGGTACTCGCGGCCATCGATGCGACCGTGCTCTTTCTCGACACTGAGCGTTTCTTCACTCAGCGGCTTCTTGGTCGACTCGGCCAGAGCTGCGCGTACTGCATTATGCAGTGTGGGCTGGTTACCTTTTACCGCCAGCAAGTAGTCGCCACCGCCCTTGACTATGGTTGAGGCTATTCCAGTCTGGCAGCCCATGGCATCGATGGATACCAGGCAGCCTTTTATATCGAGGAGTGCCAGTAATTCAGGAATGGCGGTGATTTCGTTAGATTTCTCATCTGTTTTGACTTGCCCGAGCACCAGACGATTCTCAGCGGCAAAGGCACTGACCATATGAATGGTAGACTGACGACTGTCTCGGTCGTAAGAGCTGCGTAAGGTCTTGCCGTCAATGGCAATCAGCTCACCATCGGTACGTTCTGATGTTGCTTGCATCCAGCGGACGAAGGCGTTCTGGAATTGCTCCGGTTGAATACGGGAGATGATCCTGGCTATGGTGTCGTGAACAGGTAATCCGTTATGAAACAATCCATTACGCTGAAACCATTCCAGATGTGCCTCGCCGAAAAGCTCGATATCTTCCCAACCTTGAGCTCCACCAATAGCAGCACAGACGGTGAGAAAAACCACATCGAAGAAGGGGTACGCGATTTTGGTTGTCTGACGAGGGTCTTCAAGTTCGGAGAAGAATTGGGTAAATGCCGCTTGATGGTTCATGACGAAACTCCCGTAAAAGAGAGTATAAGATCACACCCTGTTCGGTCGGTCAAATCCTCGTGCCCTGCTTAAAAAACGTTCGCGATCTTGCCCTG
>NZ_JBFODM010000007.1:0-4952 GCF_040908325.1 Aeromonas sp. R4-1 | reverse complement strand
GGCATTTACGGGAGAAAAAATCGGCTCAAACATGAAGAAATGAAATGACTGCGTCAGCCGAGAAGAATTTCCCCGCTTATTCGCACCTTCCCTAGGTAACGATGGCTTAATATAAGCGTGACAACATTTAATAATGCGAATTACTCTTTTTTGGTCTTTCCTGTCGAGGTCGTTTGGCTTCCCCGCTCAAGGGGCTGCACGCGACATCTTTTGGACGAGAATGAGGCTGGATCCGGATGCCGCTGGAGGGTATGCTGGGTCTGGTGATGGTCTTGCACCATCCCACCAAGCGTACTGAAGTTGATGATTCGGATGGCATGCTGGCTCCCATGAGGAACCAACTGTCTGGGTAACATTTTTGGAGTTTGATGATGAGTAACAAAGAACATCACAACGGCAAAGATGCCAAGAAAAAACCGCAGATGTCACTGAAAGAGAAACGCGAAGCCAAACGTCAGAAAGCAGAACTGAAAAACGGCAGCGCAATGAAGTAACGCTCCCCTACTGCTGTTCCTTCGGAGCCAGTACAAAGCCAGCCCTTACCGGCTGGCTTTTATGTTTGTGGCTCACGGCGTGGCGCCGTAAGCCGCGAAAATCTGGTGATAACGACCATCCTGACGCATCGCCTCAAGGCGCTTATCAAACAGATTGCGGGCATCGGCCGTTCGGAAGGCAAAGTGATAGACGGTAGGCGGGAAGAGGTCTGCTTGCCTGACCTGATTGCGCTCGTAGTGCTCGCCTGCCTGGGCGGTGGCAATCAGCTGGTCGAGGTAGTAGTAGAACACCCGCTCCTCCAGTACGACTGCATCCACCCTGCCGCGCATTAGCTGATGTACCTGCACCTGCTGCTTGGCTACCTCCTCATAGTGGGGATTCTGGTTGGCCATGGTGGCGAACGCGCCCCCCAGAATGATCCTTGCCCGTTGAAAGGCGGTGACCCGTTTTGAATGCAGGTCGTCCAGAGTATTGATGTGGGTGCTGCGCAGGGTGAAGATCCGGTTATGGAAGGTGATAACGGGCTGGGTCAGAACGTGAGGATCAACCATACCGGGTCTGACGTTGATGATGGCATCCAGCTTTCCTGACTCGAACAGGCGGAAGGTACGCTCCAGCGGCAGAAATTCAAAGCTGGGCTCATAGCCGCTGCCAGCGAACGCTGCTTTCAACAGATCCAGCTCAATGCCGCGATTCTCGCCTTCGATGACATAAGGGGGGATGGCAAAGCTGACCCCGACCTTGAGTGGCTTTGCCTGCAACTGGCCGGAGAGCATGCTGGTCAGCATTAGCAATAAAGGGGTGAGCAGTTTCATTGCACTTTTCACAAAGCGCTCCTGTGGAGAATATCCATCACTGTAGGGGAGGCAGTCATAAAACGTCTCATCCCTTTCGGGGCTGAGTGCATAAAAAAAGACCCTGAGTTATCAGGGCCTTTTCAATATTCTGTTCCTAAAACGGGATATCGTCGTCGAAATCCATCGGCGGCTCGTTATATACCGGCGGCGCAGATTGCGGCTGCTGGGCAGGACGGCCATAACCGCCTTGTGGCTGCATGTTCTGCTGCGGAGCCGGTGCCGGGCGCTGCTGGTTCATCGGCTGCTGGGCAGGCATGCTCTGCTGCGGCTGACCCCAGTTACCCTGGGATTGGCCACCCATGTTCTGGCCCATACCCTGACCGCCTTGCGGACGACCACCCAGCATCTGCATCACGCCAGTGAAGCTGTCGACCAGCACTTCAGTGGTGTAGCGCTCTTGGCCGCTCTGATCCTGCCATTTGCGGGTTTGCAGTTTGCCTTCCACATAGACCTGGGAGCCCTTCTTCAGATACTCGCCAGCCACTTCGGCCAACTTGCCCATGAAGACGACGCGGTGCCATTCGGTACGCTCTTTCTGCTCACCGGTCTGCTTGTCGCGCCAGGTTTCGGAAGTAGCCAGAGTAATGTTGGTCACAGCACCGCCACTCGGCATGTAGCGTACTTCCGGGTCTTGCCCGAGGTTACCGATCAGAATGACTTTATTGATGCCTCGACTGGCCATAATCTCTCTTCCACCTTATTTACCGGCCAGGTCGAAACCTGGTCCAACACGACTAGATACCTGATTAGTTGCTGTGTGCGGGGCACAATGTCCCGCAGACGCATGTGACGGTCATAGTAACAGTTGCGAAGCGGATTGGCAGCATCCTTAACCTGCTTGATGTGCCAAAGGTAACTGTTGGCTCCTGCTGCAGTGATGGTCGGGTTGCAGCTGTTTCCGGCGTGTCCGGCATCACATTTCTGCCATATATTCCTGTTATGCTGGCCGATTGGCGAATTGGAATCGGTTTTTAAATCGACTAAAAACATATGGTTACGATATTTATGAGATCCATTCTCATACTTTTTTAATATTGTGCTCCCATACCTCCTTGGTAGACTCAGTCGGCCAGATTAGGTGGTTTACAGGTTCAAGGAAGAGCACACAATGAAAGCCGCATGCCCGATCGCACTGGTCACTGAAAATAATGTGCAGGCCAGCACATTTGCTGCATACCTCATCTCTCATTTGAGCCGTCCCGTCCAGCTAATCCACGAGATTAATCAGCTAGATAACCAGTGTGACGGCACGCTGTTTCTCATCGATCTCGACTATATCCGCTCTGGCCAGTCATTGGGCTGGAACCGGGCGATCTCCGAACGCTTTGGCATGGCGACCACCGTGCTGCTCAATGCTCCCACTGCGACGGATCGCGACCTGCTGCTGATGTGGCCGCAGATCTGCGGTCTGTTTTTCCGTCAGGATCCGCTCGACAGACTGGTTGCCGGGTTGCAGAAAATCCTGTTGGGCGAGTACTGGATGCCGCGCCACCTGCTGTGCGAGCTGGTCGAATACTATCGCCAGGGCAACAGTTATCTGCTGCGTAACGACACTCTGCTGACCGCCAGAGAGCAGGAGATCATCCGTTATCTGATGACGGGCGCCTCCAATGTCGAGATCGCCGACAGCCTGTTTGTCAGCGAGCACACCGTCAAATCCCACCTCTATAACGTCTTTAAAAAGCTGAATGTGAAGAACCGGATCCAGGCGGTGAGCTGGGCCAAAGAGTATCTCGATGCTCCGGACTCCCACTGATGAAAGCGTTCTCTCTTGCGTGTTGCCTCGCGCTGCTCTGGGGATGCACGAGCGTTGTGGCGGCCGAGGCTGATACACCGCTGGAGTCGGTGCAGCCGGAGCAGGAGAGTGATCGGCTGGATGTGGATGGTCTGGTACTGGATCGCACCTTTACCCGTTTCGGTCAGGGCTTTTATAACGAATTTACCCGGTTGCGCAGCGATGAAGACCCGGATGCCAGAGAGAATCTGACGATTCATGAGCGCCCGACAGCCCGCTGGGGCAGCCTGATCTGGATCACCCATAACCGGAAGGTGATTTTTAAAACCGCACTCTCTCCTGGCCGCAATCAGCAGGAGCAGAGCGCCAAACTGGCTTGGTCACAGGTCAGGCAGACCCTCGAACAGCAGAAGATCGCGACCCTGTTCATGGATACCTTCGATTTGGAACATGATGAACTATAAGGATATTTCTCATGCGTGCCCGGTTATGGCTAGTTGCAGCACTGATAGCGCCAACGCTCCATGCGTCGGAGCTTGTCTATCGCCCCGTCAACCCCAGCTTTGGGGGTAACCCTCTCAACAGCAGTCATCTGCTTGGCACCGCCAATGCGCAGAATGATTACAAGGATCCCGCCAGTGGCAGCGGTAGCAGCGGCACCTCGGCGCTGGATCGCCTGACCTCCAACCTGCAATCCCGCCTGATCAGCCAACTGCTGGCCGATATCGGCAAGGATGGCAGCCAGAGCGGCAGTCTGGTGACCGATGATTTTGCCATCAATGTGGTGGATGAAGATGGCACCCTGGTGGTTTCGATCACCGACCGGGTGACCAACCAGACCACCATGATCGAAGTGAATGGTCTGATTGCTGACTGAGGGCGCGATGAAACGACAACTGTTATTGATAGTGCCCCTGCTTGCGCTGGCTGGCTGTGCGACCCATATCGGCTCGCCCGTTGCCGATGAGAAGGCAACCCTGATGCCGCGATCCGTCTCTTACAAGGAGCTGATCAGTCTGCCCAAGCCAAAAGGGAAAATTGTCGCGGCCGTCTACGATTTTCGCGATCAGACCGGTCAGTACCTGCCTGCACCGGCCTCCAACTTCTCCACGGCAGTTACTCAGGGCGGGGTGGCTATGCTGAGCACGGCCTTGTGGGACTCTCAATGGTTTGTGCCGCTGGAGCGGGAAGGGCTGCAGAACCTGCTGACCGAGCGCAAGATTGTGCGGGCGGCCCAGAACAAGCCCAACGTTCCCGGCAACAATGCCAATCAACTGCCCTCGCTAGTTGCCGCCAACATCCTGATCGAGGGGGGGATCGTCGCCTATGACAGCAATGTACGAACCGGCGGGGCGGGGGCCAAGTATTTTGGCATCGGCGCCAGCGGGGAGTATCGGGTCGATCAGGTGACGGTCAATCTGCGCGCCGTCGATATCCGTTCAGGCCGGATCCTGAACAGTGTCACCACCTCCAAGACCGTATTGTCGCAACAGGTGCAGGCCGGGGTATTCCGTTTCGTCGAGTACAAGCGCCTGCTGGAGGCCGAGGCCGGTTTCAGCACCAATGAACCGGTACAGATGTGTGTCATGTCGGCTATCGAGTCCGGGGTGATCCGGCTAATAGCCAATGGCGTGCGGGACAATCTGTGGCAACTGGCTGACCAGCGGGATATCGACAATCCGATCCTGCAGGAGTACCTGCAAGACAATGCCCCGCTGCTTTGAGTTTTCCCACTCGCACAATGCCCTCCCAGGTGGAGGGCATTTTTTTGGCTATGTCCCAATTACGTGTTGCATGGGGCGCCCCAGCGCCTCATGCAAACATGCTTTGATATTTACGCCTTTTCCGTAACGCTCCAACATCCG
>NZ_JBFODM010000069.1:0-36782 GCF_040908325.1 Aeromonas sp. R4-1 | reverse complement strand
GGGTATAACCCATCAGGTGGTGCGCAATCGTCAAGGCGAACGGGTAGTCGGTGCGTATCACATCCAGCATGTGAACGGATATCACCATCGGTTGAAAGAGTGGATGGAGCGGTTCCATGGCGTGGCGACGCACTACCTGAAGAACTACCTGGGTTGGCGCCGGATGTTGGAGCGTTACGGAAAAGGCGTAAATATCAAAGCATGTTTGCATGAGGCGCTGGGGCGCCCCATGCAACACGTAATTGGGACATAGCCTTTTCTTTTGCCTGCGATTTGCCGCACAGGCGCGAAGCCAGTGGTGATGCATGCTGGTCGCTGCTGGCGTGAGTCGATTGTGCAGCCACCGCGCTTTATGGTGTAGTAACAACTCTGTTGCTCATTTGCCTGGCGAGGCCTTTCGTGTCTGCATCCGTATCTAAACCCTGTTGTCTGCTGATGCTCACCCTGCTGCTGGTGGGCTGCGCCACCCCTTACGAGAGTGAAAAGTCATTCTGGAACGGCCAGACCGGTTTCTCCCAGACCCGGCTTGGCCCGGACAAGTGGCAACTGGAGTTTGTCGGCAACGATCTGGTGGACAGGGAGACCGCCCGCAAATATGTACTCAAGCGGGCAGGGGAGCTGGCACTGGCAGAGGGTTACTCCTGGCTCAAGGTCGATGAGCTGACCATTAACCGCGATGCCGTCAGGGTGACCCCATCACGGCCGATCTTTGGCTTTGACGAGGATGAACCGGATCTCTTTATGGCCCAGATGCAGGTGCAGCATACCATCTCGGCGCTGCTCACTTTTCGCCTGTTGCCACGGGCACTCGATGAGCGAGCTCTGAATGCGAAATATCTCGCCGAAATCAAAATAAACAGTGATTAATATTGGTGGTTTGCAAGATCCATATCACATACACCTAATGGCAGGATAAAATTCTGGATAAAGCCTCTAGATTTACCCCCTGCTTTTAGGCATTCTCCCAGCATACCAGCCGCCAGGAATCAACGGCTCGGATCACAAAAACGGACTGTAGTGGCTCCCACGCCACTGTTTACGGCTTGCACCAATCAAAACCGGGACTCCCCCATGAAAATGAATAAACTGACGGTCGCCATCCTCATCTCCATGATGTTTGGCATCCTCACCGGCCAGGGCTATCGGATGTTTGCCGCAGATCAGGCTGCGGATTTCGCCAATAACATCACGATCCTGACCGATATCTTCCTGCGCCTGATCAAGATGATCATCGCTCCCCTGGTCTTCACCACCCTGGTGGTCGGTATCGCCAAGATGGGCGACACCCGCACCGTGGGGCGTATCGGTGCCAAGACCCTCGGCTGGTTCATGCTGGCCTCCCTGATGTCCCTGAGCCTGGGTCTGGTGATGGTGACCCTGATGCAGCCGGGTGTGGGGCTTTCGCTCTCCCTGCCCAATGACACCGCCAGCTCGGGCATTGCTGCCGGTGCCATTACCCTGAAAGATTTCGTGACCCACGCCATTCCCAAGAGCGTGGTCGAGGCGATGGCCACCAACGAGATCCTGCAGATCGTGGTCTTCTCCCTCTTCTTCGGTCTGGCTGCCGCCGCGCTCGGCGATCTGGCCAAGCCGGTAGTGGTGCTGATGGCCAGCGCTGCCGAGATCATGCTGAAAGTGACCGGTTATGTGATGAACTTTGCGCCGTTCGCGGTGTTTGGCGCCATCGCTGCCATGGTGGCCAAAGAGGGGCTGGGTATTCTGGTTACCTACGGCAGCTTTATGGCCCAGTTCTACATCGCGCTGGCCTGCCTCTGGCTGCTGCTGATCGCCATGGGCAGCGTCTTCCTGCGTGGCCGTGTCATCAAGCTGCTGGCGATGATCCGCGAACCCATCCTGCTGGCCTTCTCGACTGCCAGCTCCGAAGCGGCCTATCCGAAGACCCTGGATCGTCTGGAGAAGTTCGGTTGTGACAAGCGCATCGCCAGCTTCGTGCTGCCGATGGGTTACTCCTTCAACCTCGACGGCTCCATGATGTACTGCACCTTCGCGGTGATGTTCATCGCCCAGGCGTATGGCATCGAGCTCTCCATGGCCCAGCAGATCACCATGCTGCTGCTGTTGATGGTCACCTCCAAGGGGATGGCTGGGGTACCGCGTGCCTCTCTGGTGGTGATTGCCGCTACCCTGAACCAGTTCCATATTCCGGAAGCGGGCATCCTGCTGCTGCTGGGGATCGATCACTTCCTCGACATGGGCCGCTCTGCCACCAACGTGCTGGGCAACGCCATCGCCGCCAGCGTGGTTGCCAAGACCGAAGACAGTCTGGGTGAAACTGTCGCGCTGGGTGAGAGTGAGCCAGCCAAGGCCTGATCACAACGCTATGAAAAATAAACAACAACGGCCCGCCAATGCGGGCCGTTGTTGTTTATGGCTCGTCTACACTGCTAGATAGTTTTCATCTGGAGTGTACGGTTATGAACATTGCTCGTCGGCTTCAACTGATAGCGCTGCTGGTTATGCTGGCGCTTGTTTTCCTCAGCTGGTTCAGTATCAACCGCCTTGGGGCTGGCAATCGAGACTTGAGCTATGTGACGGACAATACGGTGCCCAGTATTGCGCTGATCAAGGAGGTGCAGGCTGCATTTTATGAGCTGCACTCCCGGGTTCAAAGCCATATCCTCAACACCGACAATGACAAGATGCAGCAGATAGAAGCGGATATTGCCGAGCATCGCAAACAGATCAATTCGCAACTGGAGAAATATAAAGCAGAGATGCTCTCCAATGACGAAGACCGACGCCTGACCGACGATGATCAGCGCATTATCGCGCAATATTATCAGGAGATAGACAAGGTTCTGCAGCTCTCCAGACAAAACAAGAACGATGAAGCGCGAGACATGCAGGCAGGAGAAGCCACCAGAGTGTTCCAGCAGTTTGCCAAGGCAATCGAGCTCCACGTCAACTTCAATATGGATTTGGGACTGGCGCTCAAGAAGCAGGGCCAGGAGAATTATGACAACAGCCTGCAAACCCTGTTGTTTATCGCCGGTGGTGCCACCGTACTGACGATGGGGCTGTTTGTCTGGTTGTTCAATCAGGTGGCCAATCCCCTTCGCACCGCCATGGATACCCTGACCCGGATCCAGCGTGACCTCAACTTTACCCTGAGAGCAGATGTTAAACAGCAGGATGAGATTGGCCTGACCCTCAATGCGGTCAACCGGCTGCTCGATACGCTGCAACAGACATTTACCGAATTTTCCGTAGGCAGCTTGCAGATCAAGAGCACTGCCGAATCCCTCTCTCAGGCAGCGCAGCACCTGGCCAGCTCGGCTAATCAGGCCAATGATGCCACCAGTCTGATAGCCGCCGGTGTGGAAGAGATGACGGTCAGCATCACCGATATCTCCCAGCGCACTCAGGAGACGAGCCGCATCACCAACGAGTCGGGGCAACTGGCGACCGAAGGGGGCCGGACCATTGAGCGCACCGTTCATGCCATCAACGAGATCGCCGACTCGATCCGGCAGGCCTCGGCCGAGGTCATTGCGCTGGGTGAGGGCATTTCGCGCATTGGCGGTGTGGTCAACGTGATCCGTGATGTGGCGGGGCAGACCAACTTGCTGGCCTTGAACGCGGCCATTGAAGCGGCGAGGGCCGGGGAGTCCGGCCGTGGTTTTGCGGTAGTAGCGGATGAGGTGCGCAAACTGGCTGAGCGCACAGCCCAATCCACTCAGGAGATCTCCGCCACCGTAGAGGCGATCCAGCAGGAGTCGAACAATACGGTCTCCCGCATGCATCTTGTGGAGGAGAAGGTGAGCCAGGGGGTCACCATGGCGACCGAGAGTGGAGCCATTATTGCCGAAATCCGCAGTGCGTCGCACCGGGTGATGGAGCAGGTGGGCGAGATCACCAATGCCATCCGCGAGCAGAGCTCTGCCGCCGAGTCGATCGCTCATCAGGTGGAGCAGATTGCTCAGGTCGTGCAGCAGACCAGCAGCACAGCGGAAGAGACCTCAGCCGCCGCCGAGGAGCTCAATGTCACCACCGAGAGCATCCACCAGCAGATATCCCGCTATCGCATTCAGTAACGCCGACGGTTGTTATCCATCCGCTATCCCCGCCAGCCAGCTGGCGGGGATTTTTTTATATGGCTTGCTTAGAAGCCTGAGCCCGGTTGCTGCAAAAATGCCGCCTCTTCCGGTGTGCTGGTGCGACCGAGTATGTCGTTGCGGTGGGGGAAGCGGCCAAAGCGTTCGATGATCACCTGATGGCGGCGGGCAAAGTCGGCAAATCCGGCAAACGTTGCTTGCGCCGGTGTGCCAGCCTGCTCGGCAGCCAGTGCCTCGAACAGCGCCACACTTCTGGCCTGTTGTTCGCGGGATTCGGCATGCTCCAGCGGCAGATAGAAGAAGACCCGCTCCAGTGGCGAGAGGGATTTGTCCGCCCCGATGGATAGCCCTTTCAGGCAGAGATCCCTGGCCAGCGGATCCTGGTCAAAGGCCGCAGGCGTGCCGCGATGGATATTGCGGGGCAACTGGTCAAGCAGCAGGATCAGCGCCAGCCGACCGCTGGGAGCATCGGCCCAGTGGGCGAGGCAGCCCTCGGCTGCGGCCTGTGCCAGCTCGCCAAAGCGGCTGGCCAGCAGGGCATCCGTTTCGCTGTTTTTTCCCCACCAGAGGAGGGCTTGCCGTGTGGCCCGCAGGACATCATCGGCTTCGTCGCCAAACCAGAGATCGAGCAGAGGTTGCCAGGGTTGCATGGGAACTCCTTGAGGTGATTCAGAGGGAACCAGGAACAAATGGCTCAGGGGTGCTGCCGAAACGGCGGCTTCTCGTTACACTGTGCCATCTTTTGCCCGAAAGACGTAACCCCCCGATGGCGAGCGCCGGATTTTTGGCTCGGCCGATGATGGCCTGCGATCGCCATGAGGTGGTCCTGTTGACCCTGGTGGTTATCGGGATGTACATCTCTCTCGCGGTGTTGTTCTCACTGATATAAGGAATCTTTGATATGGCCGGAACCAGTTTGTTGGCCCTGCTCGACGATATCGCAAGCGTGCTCGATGACGTGGCGCTGATGACCAAGATGGCGGCCAAGAAGACCGCCGGGGTGTTGGGTGATGATCTGGCCCTCAACGCGGAGCAGGTCTCCGGGGTGCGCGCCGAGCGGGAGTTGCCGGTGGTGTGGGCGGTGGCCAAGGGGTCATTTCGCAACAAGCTGATTCTGGTGCCCGCCGCCATCGCCATCAGTGCCCTGGTGCCCTGGCTTATCACGCCGCTCTTGATGCTGGGAGGTGCCTACCTCTGCTTTGAGGGGGCCGAGAAGCTGGCCCACAAGTTCCTGCCCCATGAGGCGAGTGAGGGTGAGGCACATACTGCTCCTATTCCCGATGATTTGGCCGCGTTTGAGCAGCAGAAGGTGAAGGGAGCGATCCGCACCGATTTTATTCTCTCTGCCGAGATCATCGTCATCGCCCTTGGCACGGTACAGGGAGCAAGCCTCGCGCTGCAGCTCTCGGTAGTGGCGGGCATCGCCCTGCTGATGACCATCGGGGTCTACGGGTTGGTGGGGCTGATCGTCAAGCTCGATGACATCGGTCTGCATCTGTTGCAAAAGCCCGATGGCAGCGCCCTGCGCCGCGCGGTGGGGCAGGGACTGCTGGTGACGGCGCCCCGCCTGATGCACCTGCTGGCACTGGTCGGCACCATCGCCATGTTTATGGTGGGTGGCGGCATTCTGGTGCATGGCTGGCCTTTTGCCCATCACCTGATTGAAGGCGCAGCCGCTGTCGTTGCCACCCTGCCCACTGTGGGGGCCGTACTGGCGGCGGTGACGCCGACCTTGCTCAACGCCGTGGCCGGTGTGGTGGCGGGTCTGCTGCTAGTTGCTGTGATGACGCTGGTGAGCCGTCTTGCCCCGGCCAAGGGATAAGCGAGCTTGCGGGCCATTTTCTCTTTTTTCCTCTCTTCATTTTTTGGCCTTCGGGTTGCCCGGTTTCGGACTTGCTGCCCGCAGGTCTGTTGTGCCTCCCGATAAAGGCCTTTGCGAGAAGCTATGTATCAACAACAGTGGAATAACGACCATATCTACCCGGGCCTTGACAGCACCGAGTTGGAAGCGGACATGCGCGCCGCCCGCCACGCGCTGGAGGTGCTGGCCAGCTATATGGCGGGTCTGGACGGGGTGCGCGACGATGCAGCTGCGCTGCTGGATTTCTTGCGGGAAGTGCGGCTGCGCGCCCGTGATATTCGCCATATCGGCTGGAACGTCGCCATTCTGGCCGCGTGCCGCGGCAGTCAGGATGCGCGGGATCCGCAGGCCAAACAGCTGGCGTCCCGTGCCCGCGCCCTCAACGCCGATCTGTTCAAGACCCTGGCGCCGGTGGAAGATCTGATGCTGGCGTTACCGGAAGAGAAATTCGCCGCGCTGATGGCGGATCCGCTGCTCGGCGAGGAGGCGTACCGCCTGCGCCACGAGCGTCGTTTGCAGGATCAGCGCTTGCCGGTGGCGGCGGAGCAGCTGGTGATTGGCCTGGGCACCGATGGTCTGCACGCCTGGGGCAACCTCTACAACGATCTGGTAGGCAAGATCCGGTTAACCATTGATGGCCGCGAGATGGGGCTGGCCGAGGCGAGCAATCTGCTCTCCAGTCCGGTGCGTGCGCTGCGTTTAGAAGCCTTTGATGCCATCAGCGCCGGTTGGGAAGGGGAGCAGGAGACGGTTGCCGCCATACTCAATGCCCTTAACGGCTGGCGGCTGGAGCTGGCCCGTCAGCGCGGCAAAACCCGTGTGCTCGATGCGCTGGATCTCTCCTGCCATCAAAGTCATGTCGAACGCGCCACCCTCGATGCCCTGATGAGCGAAACCTGGCGAGCCCGTGGGTTGGGCCAGCGGGCGCTGGAGCTGATGGCCGAGCGCCTTGGTCTCGACGATCTGGGGCCGGAGGATCTCTTTGCGCCGCCTCCGGCCGTCAGCAGCCGCGAGATCCCGTTCGAGGAGGCGATCGAGTTGATTGCCGATGCCTTTAGCCGTTTCGATCCCGAGATGGGGGCGTTTGCCCGCATGATGGCCGAGAAGGGGTGGATTGATGCGGCGCCCACGCCAACTCGCCGCACCGGCGCCTACTGCACCAAGTTTGCCGAACCGGTCGAACCGCGGGTCTTCGTTACCTATGCCGGCACCATGGATAACGTCATTACCCTGGCCCATGAGCTGGGTCACGCTTGGCACAACTGGGTGATCCGCGATCTGCCGATGAGTCAGCGCAGCTACCCCATGACGCTGGCGGAGACCGCCTCCATCTTTGCCGAAACCCTGGTGCGAAGCGCCCTGTTCGAGCAGGCGCAAAGCCCGGAAGAGCAGCTGGCCATCGCCTGGGCGGAGGCCGATGGCGCAGCCACCTTCCTGGTCAATATTCCGGCCCGCTTCGATTTCGAGCGGGCGCTGGTGGCCGAGCGGGCGCAGGGTTATGTGTCGGCAGAGCGACTCAAGGCGCTGACTGACGAGGCATGGGGGCGCTGGTATGAGGGGAGCTTGACCCGCTATCATCCCATGTTCTGGGCGGCCAAGGCGCACTTCTCCATCGCCGGGCTGGGCTTTTACAACTACCCCTATCTGTTCGGTTATCTGTTCAGCCTCGGGGTCTATCAGCAGTTGATGAGCCGCAAGGCGGCGGGGGAAGAGGGTGTCGCAGAGGAGTATCGCGCCTTGTTGCGCGATACCGGCCGGATGAGCGCCGAAGATCTGGTAGCCAAGCATCTGGGGCAGGATATCCGTGAGGCCGCCTTCTGGCAGGGGAGTCTGGCACAAGTAGCGCAGGCGATAGAACGCTTCGCACAGTTGCCTGCCTGATTGGGTCAGCGGTGATATGAACAACAGGCCCCCGGACAGTCTCGCTGTCCGGGGGCCTGTTTGTTATGCCTGCTTTTGTTGCGGTTTGATGGGACCAACGAATAGAGGACGGGTCTGGTGAGTCAGATCAGGCTGATAGCCGTTGAAGAAGAGGTTGAGCAGCACCGAACTGATGGTGGCCAGCAGGATACCGCTATGAAAAAGCGGTTGTAGTTGCGCCGGAAGCTGCTGGAAGAAATTCCCGGAGACCGTCGGGATCATGCCAATTCCGAGACTGATGGCGACGATATAGAGATTGTGACGGTTGCCGCTGTAATCGGTGCGCGCCAGGATACGAATGCCGGTGGCCAGCACCATGCCGAACATCACGATACCGGCGCCCCCCAGCACGAAGGGCGGGATGGAGGCGACCAGCACCGACATCTTGGGGATGAGGCCAAAGGCGAGCAGGATCCCCCCCGACATCACGCAGACCCAGCGACTCGATACCCCAGTCACGCTCACCAGACCGATATTCTGAGAGAAGGAGGTGTGGGGGAAGCTGTTGAATATCCCACCAATAATGGTGCCGATGCCATCCACTCGCAGCCCGCGCACTATGTCGCCGCGCCTGGCCGGATGGCCGACGATGTCGCCAAGGGCCAGAAACATCCCCATCGACTCGATAAAGGTGATGAGCATGATCACCGTCAGAGTGGCGATGGAGATGGGATCGAAGGTGGGCCAGCCGAAGGCGAAGGGCACTATGGGGGCAAACCAGGCTGCCTCGCCGAGGCCATCGAGGCTCACTTCGCCCATGGCGATGGCCACCACGAAACCGAAGATGATCCCGAGCAGCACCGAGATATTGCTGAAAAAGCCCTTGGTGAAGCGGGTCACCAGCAGGATAAAGACGAGCACCAGAAAGCTGGTGCCGATATAGCGCAGGCTGCCATATTCCGGATTGCCCTTGCCCCCCGCCATCCAGTCGATCCCCACCTGCATGATGCTGATCCCGATGGAGGTGATAACCACCCCGGTTACTACGGTGGGGAAGAGCGGCATCAGCTTACCTATCAGCGGCACCAGCAGGGTCGAGATGATACCGGCGGCGATGGTGGCGCCGAAGATGCCCGTCAGCCCCAGATCCGGGTTGGCTCCGATGGCCAGCATGGGCATCACGGCGGCAAAGGTGACCGACATGATGACCGGCAGCCGGATCCCGGCAAAGCGGCCAATCCCGACACATTGCAGCAGGGTGACGATGCCGCAGCAGAAGAGATCCGAACTGATAAGGTAGGAGATTTGATCCTTGGGCAGCCCCAGACTGCCGCCAATCACCAATGGCACCGCCACGGCGCCGGCGTACATCACCAGCACATGTTGCAGGCCCAGGGTAAATAGTTGGCCCATGGGGAGCATGCGCTCCACTTCATCCACCGGGCGCTTGCGCGCACCCGGTCGGGGGGAGGGGGGATTGGTCTCGTTCATGAACAGATCACTCCTTGAAGCCCGCGCAACTGCTACAGGCAAGATAGTGAAAGCCGCAGCTTTCCCGGTCATTGATCTCGTGTATTGACAGAGGAGCCAGATCCCTCGGCAGTAGTGAGAGGGATCCGGTGCAGCACGGGTCAGTGCACAAAACATGCACAACGCCACTCACGAGAGAAAACGTTTGGCGATAACGCCTTGTTTTTGCGGGATGAGTCACATACCGGCCAGATAAGTGTCCGGCTGCTGGCAGGGGAAGGAGGTGGGGGCATCTCAGATTGGTAAGGGGTTTATCATTATCGGTCTGGCGATCTCACTTTGATAGCCGAGCACCATAACGTTGCTCGCAATGCGCCCCTCTGCATGTGACGGCGCTCGCGGGCCGCAGGGTGCAATCGGGGGCGGGGGCGTGATCCAAAGCAAGAAAGTTGGATGTTTTGGTGGCGCACGGGGCCGCCGCTGGGGTAGTTTCGATAAAACCGACACAGATCCTGAGGTCTTATCCATGATCATCTATCTGCATGGCTTTGATGCCACCAGCCCAGGCAATCACGAGAAAGTGCTGCAGTTGCAGTTTATTGATGATGATGTGCGTTTCGTGCACTACAGCACTGTTCACCCCCGTCATGATATGAGCCATCTGCTCAAGGAAGTGAAAAAACAGCTCGATATGAGTACCGATCCCAAACCGCTGATCTGCGGCGTGGGTCTTGGTGGCTACTGGAGCGAGCGGATCGGCTTTCTGTGCGGCATTCGCCAGGTGATCTTCAACCCCAACCTCCATCCGGAAGAGAACATGCAGGGCAAGATCGACCGGCCGGAAGAATATGACGATATCGGTACCAAGTGTGTAACTGAATTTCGTAAGAAAAATTCAGGAAACTGCCTGTGTATCCTTTCCGTTCAGGATGAAGTGCGCGATAATCGGGACACTGAACGTGAATTGAAGAACTATTACGACATCGTGTGGGATGAGCGCGAGACTCATAAGTTCAAAAATATCTCGCATCATCTGCAGCGGATGAAGGCCTTCAAAGAAGCCTGATCCATCACGTCGACCGATTTCGTTTTAGGGAGCCAATGGCTCCCTTTCGTTTTGAGGAACCGAGGAAAATCATCATGATGAATATTGTCGTTGTAGGCGGCGGCGCCGGTGGCCTGGAGCTGGCCACCAGTCTGGGTCGCAAGCTTGGCAAGAAGAACAAGGCCAAGATCACTCTGGTCGATCGCAACCGCACCCACCTGTGGAAACCCCTGCTGCACGAAGTAGCCACCGGCTCCATGGACGCGGGCATCGATGCTCTGAGCTACCAGTCTCACGCCAAGAACCACGGTTTCGACTTCCAGCTCGGCACCCTGACCGACATCAAGCGTGACGATAAACGCATCGTGCTGGCCCCGATCCACGACGACAATGGCGACATCGTGGTCAACGAGCGCGAGCTGCCCTACGACTATCTGGTGATGGCCATCGGTTCTGTCTCCAACGACTTCAACACCAAGGGCATCAAGGATAACTGTATTTTCCTCGATAGCCCCTCCCAGGCGCACCGTTTCCACAACAGCATGATGAACCGCTTCCTGCAGTTCGCCACCGAATATAAGCCGGGCGACAAAGTGAAGATTGCCATCGTCGGCGGCGGCGCAACCGGCGTTGAGCTCTCTGCCGAGCTCTACAACGCGGTCGAGCAGCTCTACGCTTACGGCTTCAAGAACCTCACCACCGACAGCCTGAAGGTGACCCTGGTGGAAGCGGGCCCGCGCATTCTGCCGGCTCTGCCGGAGCGCATCAGCGGCGCCGCCCATCAGGAGCTGGTCAAGCTGGGTGTGGATGTGCGTACCGCCACCATGATCACCGAAGCGACCAGCGACGGTCTGCACACCAAGGATGGCGAGCTGATTGAAGCTGACCTGATGGTGTGGGCGGCCGGTATCAAGGCACCTGACTTCATGAAGGATATCGCCGGTCTTGAGACCAACCGCATCAACCAGCTGGTGGTTAAAGAGACCCTGCAGACTACCCGTGATGAGAACATCTTCGTTATCGGTGACTGCGCAGCCTGCCCGCAGCCGGATGGCAAGTTCGTGCCGCCGCGCGCCCAGTCTGCCCACCAGATGGCCAGCCAGGCGTTCAAGAACATCCTGGCCAAGATGAACGGCGGCGAGATGAAGCCCTACCTCTACCACGACCACGGTTCGCTGGTCTCCCTCAGCCGCTTCTCCACCGTGGGCAGCCTGATGGGCAACCTGATGCGCGGCTCCATGATGGTGGAGGGCTACATTGCCCGTCTGGTCTACATCTCCCTCTACCGGATGCACCAGATCGCCCTGCACGGCTACGTCAAGACCGGCCTCATCATGCTGGTGGGTCGCATCAACCGGGTACTGCGCCCGACCCTGAAGCTGCACTAAGCCGGGATTTGTCACAATTCGGAATAGCAAAAGGAGAGGCGATGGCCTCTCCTTTTTTATGGGCGCAGATCAGGAAAGAGAGCGTTACTTGCCCAGATAGGTGCGGTCGAAGAAGGTATTGACCCAGTGGGGGCGGTAGATGGCCAGCACCGTCATCGCCATGCCGTTGAGCAGGGCTTCGGGGAACAGCAGCAGTGGCCAGATGGAGAGGTAATCCGCCGTGATGGTGTGCCAGGGGTAGCTGTGACTCAGCCCCATCAGCAATGCGCTGGCGGCCACCTTGACCGAGATGGTGATGGCGCCGCCGAGAAAGGCGGCCACGAAGATATAGACAAAGAGATGGCGCGGCAGCCAGGCCCAGCTGGCCAGAAACAGCAGCCAGCTGGTGGCTACCGGCAGGGCGATGCCCACCAGCGCTTGCCAGCCAAAATCGGCCAGATTGGTGACACCGAAGTAACCGAGCACCAGCAGGGTCAGGCAAGGGGCGAGCAGTGCCAGCCGCCAGCCAAGCAGCAGGGTGAGGGAGGTTAGCCCGAGAAAATGGACCTCCAGCCCCTCATGCAGACCGGCCCTTAGATACCAGAGCGGCACCAGCGCGATGGCACTCCCCAGCAACAGGTGCTGATAGAGGGGGTTGTCATGGAGGGTCTGCCACAGGGAGCGGCGCAGGCTGAAGGCCAGCAGTACCAGCCAGATCAGGAGGGCGGCGAGTTGTCCTTCACTCATCTTGTCATCCATTCATGCAGTAGAGTCCGGGCGGCCTTCCCGACCGCCCATAGCAGAGCAGGCTGACGAGTCAGCCTGCTTTTACCATCAATATTTGACGTTGTTGTGGTACTTGCCGAGGATGCCCTTGACCCGTTCCATGGTCTCCTTGCTGGGGGGCTTGATCCCGCTCAGCTCGTACGGGTCTCCCAGCACGTCCCACTTGTGTTTGCCCAGCTCATGGTAGGGGAGCAGCTCCACCTTTTCCACGTTCTCGCCCAGCTCGGCGATGAACTGACCCAGCCCTTCGGCGCTCTCGTCGTCATCGCTCCAGGTCGGTACCACCACGTAGCGGATCCACATGGTCTTGCCTTTGGCTGCCAGATAGCGGGCAAACTCCAGGGTGTATCTGTTGCTGACGTGGGTCAGCGGAATGTGTTTCTCGTCATTGATCTGTTTGATGTCGAGCAGCACCAGATCGGTCTGGTCGAGCAGCTTGTCCACCTGTTCGTCGAGATGACGGACGAAGCCGTTGGTGTCGAGACAGGTGTGGATCCCTTTCTCTTTGCAGGCGGTAAAGAGTTCGGTAATGAAAGCCGGTTGCAGCATGGCTTCACCGCCGGACGCTGTCACGCCACCGCCGGAGGCATTCATGAAGTGGCGATAGCTGGTGATGTCACTCATCAACTCCGGTACGGTCACTTCGCGGCCACCTTCGGTATCCCAGGTATCGCGGTTGTGGCAGTACTTGCAGCGCATCAGGCAGCCTTGCATGAATACGATAAAGCGTATTCCCGGGCCATCGACAGTGCCGCAGGTTTCGACGGAATGGATCCGGCCAACGGTGCCGTGAGCTCCGGCTGGCTGGCTGATTTCAACGGCTGGGATCCGATTAATGACAGACATAAACAACTCCAACGATTCGAGCAGGCCGTTATTTTATTACATAAACCCCTATTGATCCTACACCTTTAGTCCGGCGCCCGGCTGCCAAGCAGCTGCTCCAGTCCCTTGACGGTGAGCGGCCGACTGGTGAGAAACCCTTGATAATGCTGGCATCCCAGCGCTTTGAGGATGACCAGCTGCGCCTCCTCTTCCACCCCTTCGGCGGTGACGGTAAAACGGAAGACCTGGGCCAGATCGAGTATCGCCTTGACGATGGCTCTGTCCTGTTCGCTGTGTACCAGGGTCTGAATGAAGCTTCTGTCCAGCTTCACCTCGTCGGCGGGCAGATCCCGCAGATAGGCCAGCGACGAGTAGCCGGTACCGAAGTCATCGATGGAGATGAGGATGCCGAGCTCCTTGAGCTGGCGCATTCTGGCAATACTCTCCTGCCGATTCTCCAATACTACAGATTCGGTCACCTCCAGCAGCAGGCGGGAGGGGGGCACACCGGTGTCGCGCAAGATGTACTCCACCTGTTGTACGAAGCCCTGGGTGTGGAACTGGCGAGCGCTGACGTTGACCGACAGATGGGGGATCTGCAGGCCACGGTTGAGCCAGAAGCTGTATTGGGCGCAGGCGGTCTTCATCACCCAGTAGCCGATCTCGAGGATCAGGCTGGTCTCTTCGGCGATGGGGATAAACTCCCCGGGTGGCACCATGGTGCCGTCGCTGCGCTGCCAGCGCAGCAGCGCCTCGATACCCGACAGTGAGCCATTGTCGACCCGGTATTGCGGTTGGTAGTGGAGTTGCAGCTCGTGGTGACGCAGGGCATCGCGCAGCTCATTGGTAAGGGTCAGCCGGTTCTTCTCATGCTGGGCCATCGCCTCGGTAAAGAAGACGTAGTGGCCCTGACCGGCGCGCTTGGCCATGTGGGTCGCGGTGTCGGCCTGTTGCATCAGGACCAGATGATCCGTCTCGTTGCCGGAGAAGAGGCTGATCCCCACCGAGGCGCTGCAGTGCAGTTTGTGATCGCCGATATCGAACGGGGTGCGAAACAGCCCCATCAGCTCGCGGGCGAAGTGCTCTGCCAGAATTTTGGCGGTGACTTCCCCTTGTCCCAGCTGGGTAAAGAGCAGGGCAAACTCATCCCCCGAGATGCGCGCCTGCACCAGATTGTCCTGGGGCAGCTCCCTGAAACGCTGCACCACGGCCTGTAGCAGCAGATCGCCGCAGGCGTGACCAAGGGAGTCGTTGATCGACTTGAAGTTGTCGAGATCCACCAGCAGCAGGGCGCCCCACTGGCCGTTGGAGGCGCTCAGGGTCTGCTGCAAAATATGGTTGAGGCTGCGCCGGTTGTGCAGACCGCAGAGATCGTCGTAGTAGGCGAGCTGCTCGATATGTCTGGCCGCCTCTTTTTCCTGGGTGATGTCGTAGAAGCTGCAGATAAAGTGGCTGAGCTCCCCCTGCTCATCCTTGACGCCGTTCACCATCAAGCGTACCGGAAAGAGGTGACCATCCTTGTGCAGGCAGCGCTCTTCCCCGAGCCAGAACTCCTGCTCGTTGACGGTGCGGCTGACATCTTCCTTGAGATGATCCCCGTAGTAGGTGGGACGCAGCTTGCGAATGGAGTGACCGATCACCTCTACCTCGCCAAATCCGGTGATCCGGCTGAAGGAGTGGTTGACCTTGAGGATGATGCCGTTGTGATCCATCACGATCAGCCCATCGTGGGTATTAAAGGCTACCTCGGCCAGTCGCAGGGCATCGTCGGTGGCGAGGCGCTTGAGTTCGATGGCGGCACGCTCGTGCTGGCTGCTCAATAGATCCAGAAGCTGTTCGGGCTCCTCAAGGGGGGTATCGAGCAGCAGGGTGATCTGGCCAATGGGGGCGCCGCTCTGGCCATGGAGTGGAATGCCGATGTAGGCGCTGGCATTGAGGGCCAGCAGCCGGGTCGCCTTGGGATAGCGCACGGGCAGATCTTCCACATAGATGGCCTGACCGTGCTGGAACAGCTCCTGAGCGGGGCCGGGGTCGAGCTGGATGGGCTTGAGGGTGGAGCAGATCTCCTCGTTGATGACGCAGCGGGGGATGATCCAGAGATCCTGACCGCGGGGCTGAAACTCGCCGATCCAGCCCACCCGGGCACCGCTGGCGCTCATGGCCCAGCTTACCAGCGTCTTGCAGTAGTCGATGCCGGTCTGCTGGTGCAGTTCGGGCGGGAGGGCCAGCTCGGCGCGGTGCTCTTCCGGTTGCGGTTGCCAGTGGCCGAGCAGCTGGGCGCTGCTGCGCACCAGCTGCAACATCTCCTCGCTAAGCGGGGTGGGATCGAGATACTCCAGACTCAGCACTCCGAACAGCTTGTCCTGCTCCAGCAGGGCACCATCGAGGCGTGAGCGCACACCGGCACTGGTCAGATAGAGGTGATTGCTCAGCATCGGCTGGTGGGCCGCTTCCGAGAAACTCAACGATTTGCGGGTACGCAGGGCGCGGATATAGCGGCTGTCACCACGAATGGGGTAGAGCGCCTCGACCCCCAGGGTGAACACCGGGGTGAGTTGTTCGCTGCCGAGATCGCCGTTGGCCTGATAGTGCCAGAGGATGAGCCGATCGGCCCCCAAGCTCTCTTTAAGGGCCTCGAGCAGGGGCGCATACTGTTGCTGGCTCGCCATCTGGCTGAGGCGCGGCAGTTGCAATGCCAGATCGGCGATGGGCTCCTGACGAAGGTTCTGCAGACAGATGAGCCAGAAGCCATCCTGCTCGTGAGCGAGGGCGATGTGCCATAGCTGGCTGGCAAAGCGCACGGTGATCTTGCCGCCATGGCCGTTGGCCAGCAGTTGTTCGATGGGCAGGCGCAGGGCATCGGGTAGCTGGGCAGGCCAGGGGGCACGCGGTTCGTCGAGCCAGTAGAGCGGGGTTTGCATCACGTCGGTCAGGGCGACCAGCCGTTGACTGCGCAGATCCAGACGGAAAAAGAGCGGCGTCTGGAGGGCAGGAGGAAGATGACTGAGTGCGGTAGACGACATGAACAAACAACATCCTGTTAAGCAACCGTCGGGGTTGCAAGAATACTGCAAAATGGTGTGAAACAAAATTTCATTGAATTCTAAATTAGAAAAGTCTAATTTATTGCCCATTATCATGTATGAGGAGTCTTGCAGATGAAACGGATCCTGATTATCGGTGGTGTCGCGGGGGGCGCATCGGCGGCGGCTCGTGCTCGTCGTTTGAGTGAAGAGGCAGAGATCGTGATGTTCGAGCGGGGCGAGTTTGTCAGCTTCGCCAACTGCGGGCTGCCCTATCACATCGGGGGCGATATCCCCGACCGGGATGCCTTGCTGCTGCAGACTCCCCAGAGCTTCAAGCGCCGTTTCAACGTCGATGTGCGGGTCTTCCACGATGTGATTGAGATCGACAAGGCGGGCAAGACCTTGCTGGTGCGCAACCTGCAAACCGGTGAAGAGCAGCGCGAGCATTACGATGTGCTGCTGCTGAGCCCGGGGGCGGCGCCGATCCGTCCTCCCTTCCCCGGTATCGACAGCCCCCATGTTTATACCCTGCGCAACATCCCGGACATGGATCGCATTCTGGCGGCCCTGCATCACGATCAGCCGCGCCACGTTACCGTGGTGGGCGGCGGCTTTATCGGGCTGGAGATGATGGAGGCGCTGCATCAGCGCAAGCTGGATGTCACCCTGATGGAGTTGGCCGATCAGGTGATGGCACCGGTGGACAAGGAGATGGCCAACATGCTCCATGCCCGCATCCGGGAAGAGGGGATCGACCTGCGCCTGCGCACCGGCCTCACCGCCATCGAGAGTCTGGATCTGCCTGCCGAGAAGACCTCCGTCGTACCGACCGCCAAAAGCGGTGGCCTGCGCCTGACCCTCAATGACGGTTCTCACCTCGACACCGGCCTGCTGATCCTCGCCATCGGCGTCAAGCCGGAAACCCTGCTCGCCGCCAAGGCGGGGCTGGAGCTGGGCCCGCGGGGAGGCATCAAGGTGGATGCCGGGATGCGTACCTCGGATCCCTTCATCTACGCGGTGGGGGATGCGGTGGAAGAGATTGATTTTGTCACCGATGAATCAGTGCTGATCCCGCTGGCGGGCCCGGCCAACCGGCAGGGGCGCATCGCCGCCGACAATATGCTGGGCCGAAGCGAAACCTACAAGAAGACCCAAGGGACCGCCATCTGCAAGCTGTTCGATCTGGCGGTGGCCAGCACGGGGCTGAACGAGAAGCGACTGGTGCAACTGGGATTGCCGTTCGAGAAGGTTTATGTCCACCCGGGCAGCCACGCCGGTTACTACCCCGGCGCCCATCCGGTCAGCCTCAAGCTGCTGTTTGCCCCGGATGGCAAGATTTATGGCGCCCAGGCCATCGGCAAGGATGGCATCGACAAGCGCATCGATGTGCTGGCGGTGGCCCAGCGTGCCGGTCTCACCGTGTTTGATCTGCAGGATCTGGAGCTTACCTATGCGCCGCCGTTCGGGTCGGCCAAGGATGTGATCAACATGGCGGGCTTTGTGGCAAGCAACCACCTGAAGGGGGACACCCTGCTCTGCCACGTGGCCGAGGTGCAGGCTCGTAACCCCCATCAGCTGGTGGTGGATGTGCGCAATGGCCCGGAGCTCGACAAGCTGGGCCGCATTCCGGGGGCACTGCATATCCCCCTCGACGAGTTGCGTGGTCGCCTCCATGAGTTGCCCAAAGAGAAAGAGCTGCTTATCAGCTGTCAGGTCGGGCTGCGTGGCCATGTCGCCTGCCGCCTGCTGAGCCAACACGGCTTTAAAGTGAAGAATCTCTCCGGCGGCTTCAAAACCTGGCAGATGGCCACTGCCGAGTAACTGTTTTATTTCTGTGCCTGTTTGCCCCTCTCCCTTGTGCGTGCAAGATGAGGGGCTTTTTGTTTCTGCTTTTCGCCCTTCTTGCATTCCCCTCGTTGCTGCAATATTTCGACACACTTTATTTCCTGTGCCGGACAAAATTAACGTTTTGTTCAGGGGATGGGTGCTATAACCCCTGCCTCGTTCATGATGAACCGTGTAGTAGGGAGAGTGACATGCTGGATATGCTGATGGCTATTTGGCATCAGGATTTTGACGCCCTGGTTCAGATGCAGGCGGTACCCCTGCTGATCAGTTGCCTGATGCTGGTACTGCTGCTGGAGTCCGCATTCGTCTTCCTGCCCCTGCCGGGGGACAGCCTGGTACTGCTGGCCGGTGGGTTGGTGGGCATGGGGGTGTTTGGCCCCGAAGTGACTCTTGTCTATCTGCCGTTGGCTGCTGGCATAGGTTCCGTGCTCGCCTACTGGCAGGGACGGGCACTGCAGCGCACCCGCTTTATGGATCATATCGAACGGATGTTGCCTCCCGACAGCCTGCCCAAGGCGACCCGGCTGCTGAAAAAGTACGGTTTTCTGGCGATGTTCTCCTCCCGTTTTATCCCGTTCGTGCGGGTACTGACCCCCATGCTGATGGGGATTGGCCGCTTGAGCGTGCTGCGGATGTGCGTGGCCAGCTTTGCCAGTGCCTTTATGTGGGCGCTCTGCCTCAGTTTGGTGGGCAAGCTGGCGATGAATACCCCCTTCTTCCTCCACCACAGCGAACTGTTGACCCGGGCCCTGCTGATTACCTCGCTGGTGCTGTTTCTGGCGGCCGTCATGGCCATCCTGTTTCGCTGGTTCAAAGGCGGAGCGAAAAACGAGACCAGCCACGACTAGATGACAACCCTTGCCGCACTGGATCAGTGGGCAAGGGGGTTCTCGTGCTGCAGGGGGTCGGAATTGTGCCCATTCGGGTAATGAGCTTTGTGTCGGGTGAGCAGGATGCCTTATCCTGTTTCCAGCCACGCTGCGTTTGCAGCGCTCCAACTCGGGATGGAACCTATGCGCCTCTTCGATTCTCCCTCTGCTTCTCACCGCTCTACCGCTGAAACCGGCGCTCTGCGCCGCCGCTGGTCAACCCTGCTACTTTGCGGGGTGGTCGGTTTGCTGTCTGGCTGCGGCCCTGACAAGCCCACCAGCCAAGTACCGACCACAGAATCTACAGCGCAGCAGGAGGCCGGGGCACCAACTTCTGTAGTGCAGGCCAATGCCCGCCAATACCGCGATGCGCCAGCGCTGGCGCTGGTCTTCTCCGGCCCCCTGGTGCCCAAGGCAAACTGGCAGAGCTGGCTCGGGGTCAGTGAGGGGGGCAAGCAGGTGCAGGGGGAGTGGATCCTGGCCGATGATGGTCGCACCCTCTATTTCCCGAACGTCCAGCCCGACAAGAGCTATGAAGTGAGCCTCAAGGCGGGGCTGGGCCCATCCCCCCAGAGCTGGACCCTCAAAACCCGGCCGCTGGAGGCGGGAGCCTCTTTTACCGCCAGTGGCATGGTATTGCCGCTGCGTCAGGAACTTCGCTTGCCCATCAGCGCGGTCAATGTGGACGAGGTCAATATCGATTTCTTTCGGGTCGATTCGGAATATCTGCCCCGTTTTCTGGCGGAATATCGCCCCGGTGCCGGCATGGGGAACTGGGAGCTTGAGCAGATCACCCAGCGGGCCAAGCGGGTATTCAGCGGCCGCTATGCGCTGGAGCTCGATGCCAACCGGCGCGAGACCCGCCTCATCAATGTGAAGGAGCCGCAGCTGGCTGAGGCTGGCGTCTACTTTGCGGTGATGTCGCCCCTTGGCAACTACGACTGGCGCAAGGAGACCACCTATTTTGCGGTGAGCGACATGGGGCTCAGTGCCCGCCGTTACCGCGATCAGCTGGAGGTGTTCGTCAGCTCCCTGGCCAGCGCCGACCCGCTCAAGGATGTGCAGCTCTCCCTGCTCGACGAGAAGGGGAACCGGCTGCAGGTGCAAACCACCGATCCGCAGGGCCATCGTCGCTTCGATCAGGTGCAGGGGGCCCGCTTGCTGCTGGCCGAACAGGGCAACCATCTGGCGGTGCTGCGCCTCGATGGGGCTGCGCTCGATCTCTCCACCTTCGATCTCGGCACCCAGCCCTGGCAGGCCCAGCAGCTCTATCTGTTCAGCGGGCGCGATCTCTATCGTCCCGGCGAGCGGCTCGACAGCGAGATCCTGCTCAAGGGCCAAGATGGCCAGCTGTTGCCCGGTATGGCAGTGGAGCTGGAGGTGAAACAGCCGGATGGTCAGCTGCTCGAACAAAAGCGGCTGCTACCGGACAATCTTGGCGCGGCCCACTACGGTCTGCGCCTGCCGGACGATGCGCCGCTCGGGCGCTGGACCATTAACCTCAAGACCGCCGCTGGTAGTCGTTTCGAGTGGCCCTTTTTGGTGGAGGAGTTTTTGCCGGAGCGGCTCAAACTGCAGCTTGGCAAGGGGCCGGATGGTGAAGTGACGGATCTGGGCGCCTCCCTCACCCTGCCGCTGCAAGGGGACTATCTCTACGGTGCACCGGCGAGCGCCACCAAGGCCAAGGCAGAGGTGAAGATCAGCCGCGCCACCATGCCCTTTACCCAGTGGCAGGAGTTCACGCTGGGTGACGTACTGCTCGCCGAGCAGGCCAAGGATCTCGAGCCCCTCAGTCTCACCCTCGATGCGCAGGGGCAGGGGACTTTTTCGCTGCAAGATGAACTCGATGGGGTGCGCACCCTCGGGCCGCTGGAGGTGGCCTATCGGGTGTCGCTCTCCGAGCCCGGTGGCCGCGCCGTCAATCGCAGCCGCACCCAGTATGGCTGGCCTGCGGGCAGTCAGTGGCCGGCGCTCAAGGCCGACTTCGTGGCGGATCGGGTAGAGGGGGGCAAGCCTCTGCTCTTCCAGATCCTCAATCTCGATGAGCAAGGCCAACCGGTGGCGGGGGCGGTGAAAGTGCGCCTTATCAACGAGTACCGCGATTACTACTGGCACTACGCCGATGGGGAGGGGTGGAAGTACGAGTTCAACAGCCAGCCCTATCTGGAGCAGGAGCAGACCCTGCAGCTGGATGGCAAGGGGCCGACTCCGCTCACGCTGCAACTGGCGGCGGGCTGGTATCGGTTGGAGGTGGAGAACAGTCAGGGCCATCAATCCAGCCTGCGGGTTGAGATCGGCAGTTACGCCTGGGGCGGCGGTGGCGAGCAGGCGCGGCCTGACAAGATTGTCATCACCCTCGACAAGCGCGCCTATCTGGCGGGCGACAAGGCCAAAGTGACGCTGGTGGCGCCGCGTCCCGGCAAGGGGTTGCTGCTGGTGGAAGATGGCGACGGTCTGCGCTGGTGGCAGCGTATCGAGCTCAAGGGGGCCGGTGGCGATGCCAAGGATGCCCGCGGCGAGTTCGAGATCCCGGTCAGTCCCGAGTGGCAGCGCCATGACTTGCATATCTCGGCCCAGATCGCCGCGCCAGACAGCGCCTCCAAACCGGTCAGTAGCCAGCAGGGGCAGAGCCTGCGCTCGGTCGGGCTGGTGCCGCTCACCCTGGATCGGGAAGCGCGCCGACTGCCGCTCACCCTGAGCTCGCCTGATAAAGCGGTGCCGCTCACCCGGCTGGAAGTGACCGCCACCTCCATCCCCAATAGCCAAGGCCGCGTGGTGCTGGCGGCGGTGGATCGGGGCGTGCTCAATATCAGCGATTATCAACCCCTCGACCCGTTCGAGATCTTCTTTGGCCGCAAGCGCTTCGCCCAAGATTTGTTCGACAACTACGGCCAGGTGATCCCGCCGCAAGATGGCAAGCTGGCCCGCCTCAACTATGGGGGCGATCGGGCGCCGCTGAAAAAGGGCGGCGCGCTGGAGAGCCGGGTCGAGATAGCCGCACTGTGGAGCGGCGAGGTGAGTTTTGATGAGAGCGGCAAGGCGGTGATCCCGCTCGATCTACCCAACTTCAACGGCGAGCTGGCACTGATGGCGCTGGCCTGGAACGAACAGCAAGTCGGGGAGGCCGAGCGCGCCGTCAAGGTGGTGGCGCCCTTGGTGGCCGAGATCGGCTGGCCGCGCTTTGGCGCCAGAGGGGATGAGACCCGGGCGCTGGTGCAGCTGCGCAACATGAGCGGCGAGGATCAGACCCTCTCCCTTGCCTGGACCCTCAATGGCGGACTCAAGGCAAATGGCGAGCTGCCCGGCACTCTGTCCCTTAAAAATGGCGAAGAGCAGTGGTTGACCCTGCCGCTCACCGTGACCGGGGCGAGGGGTGTGGCAAGCCTGCAGTTGGCGGCCAGCGGCAAGGATTTTGCCATCAGCCGTGACTGGACTCTGCCGCTGCGCTCCCCCTGGCCGGCCGAGACTCGCCAGCGCTACCAGATGCTGGCTCCCGGCCAGCAGATGAGCTTTGCGCCAGCTGAGCTGGTCGGGCTGGATCGCGCCAATCTGCAGGGGGTGCTCAGCCTCTCCGGCACTCCGCCCTGGGATCCGGCAGCCCAGTGGCAGGCGCTGGCCGACTACCCCTACGCCTGTCTGGAGCAGACCTTGTCCCGTGCCTGGCCTTACTTGATGACCACGGCCGATGAGCGGGCCGCCTGGAGCAAACCCGCAGAGGGCAAGAAAGCGGCGAGCGAGGCGGACGTGCAACGTGCCCTGTTGCAGCGGCTGCAGCGGTTGCAACTGCCAAGCGGCGGCTTTGGCCTCTGGGATGGTCGCTCCGACGAGGAGCAGTGGCTCACCGCTTATGCTGCCGACTACCTGCTGGCGCGCAAGGAGGTGGGCGACGCTGTGCCGGAGGCCATGCTCAGTCAGGCGCTGAACCGGTTACAAAGCTATCTCACCGACAGCCAGTATGGCGAGCGCTGGAGCAGTGCCCCCGAGCACAGCCGGCTGGCCTATCAGACCTACAGCGCCTATGTGCTGGCCCGGGTGGGCAAGGCACCGCTCGCTACCTTGCGCCTTATCTGGGAGCAGCAGGCCGATCACGCCCGCTCCGGTTTGCCGCTTTTGCACCTCTCGCTGGCTCTCTCGGCCATGGGGGATGAGCAGAACGCCGCCAAGGCCCTCAGCCGGGCATTGGCGACCGAGCGCGGGGATGACTATCTGGGTGATTACGGCTCACCGCTGCGCGATGAAGCCCTTGAGCTCTCCTTGCTGCGCCAGCACAAGCTGGCTGCGGAGCGCTGGCCTGATCTCAGCGCCAAGGTTGCCGATACCCTTGCTCACCGTCAGTGGCTCAGCACTCAGGAGCGGCTCGCTCTGTTGCGACTGGCCCGTTTCGATCCTGCCGTCGACTGGCAGGCCAAGGTAACTTCCTCTCTTGGCAGTGGATCCCTGAGCGGTTCGGCTCCGCTACAGCAGGGTGCCCCCGAGGCGCTGGCCGCGAGCGCCATCACCAACGAGGGCAAGGGCTCGCTTTATGTGCAGCGCACTCTGGTCGGCTACCTCGAACAGGCGCCAGCACGGATTAGCAAAGGGATGAGTGTGACCCGCAGCTGGTTCAACGGCGACGGTCAGCGTTTTGATCCCGCCACAGTGAAGGTGGGGGATCTGGTGGTGGTGCGACTCAACGTCAGCAGCGAATCTGCCGTGCCCGATGCCCTGCTGGTGGAGATGGTGCCCGCTGGCTTCGAGCTGGAGAACCCAGCCCTTGGCAACAGCATCAAGCTCGAAGAGCTCTCCATCGAGGGGAAACCGGCGTGGCAGAGCGAGTGGAACGACTACCTCAAGCATCAGGAGTTTCGCGATGACCGCTACACGGCAGCGCTGGATCTGAGCGAGGGGAGCAACCAGCAGCTGGTCTACCTGATGCGGGCGGTGACGCCGGGTCGCTATCAGGTGCCACCGACCCAGGTTGAGGATATGTACCGGCCTGAACTGCGGGCTGTGGGTGAGGACATCCACGAGGTGCGTATCTCTGAGTAACAAACCCTCCCTTGAGCGGGTTCGCCCGCTCACTTTTTGGCTGCGTGGTTGGCTGAGCCTGGGTCGCAGTGGCCGCGCAGGCTGGCGCTGGCTTGGCGGTCTGCCGCGCTGGCTGCGCTTTTCGGTGCTGGGAGTTGTCGCACTGCTCCTGTCATTGCTGGCGCTGGATCGCATTTTCCCGCTGCCGCCACTCGACCCCGCCTACGCACGGGTGGTGCTCGACATGAAAGGGCGGCCGCTGCGCGCCTTTGCCGATACCAGCGGCGTGTGGCGCTACCCCGTGACCCTGGAGCAGGTCTCCCCCCGCTATATCGAGGCGTTGCTGGGTTACGAGGATCGCTACTTCTGGCGTCATCCCGGGGTCAATCCGGTGGCCATGGTGCGCGGGGTCTGGCAGTGGCTGCGATACGGGCGGGCCGTGTCGGGCGGCTCGACCCTCACCATGCAGGTGGCGCGCCTTATCGAGCCCTACCACCGGAGCGTGCCCGGCAAGTTGCGCCAGATGGCCCGAGCGCTGCAGCTGGAGTGGCACTACGACAAGCGCACCCTGCTCACCGTTTACCTCAACCGGGCGCCGTTTGGCGGCAACCTGGAGGGGGTGCAGGCGGCAAGTTTTGCCTACCTTGGCAAGAGTGCGGCCAAGCTGACCTATGCCGAGGCAGCGTTGTTGGCGGTGCTGCCGCAGGCTCCCAGCCGCAACCGGCCGGACCGGCATCCCGAGCGGGCCCGCGCCGCCCGTGACAAGGTAATGCAGCGGCTGGTGGCTCAGGGTGTCTGGCCCGAACAGGTGTGGTTGGAGGGACGTATCGAGCCGGTGCTGGCCCGCGGTCACTTCACGCCGATGGAGGCGCCGCTCTTTGCCCGCCTCGCCGCCGACCATCAGGCCGGGGCGCTGGTGCACACCACCATCGACGGGGATCTACAGCGCTGGCTGGAGGGACGGGTGGCGAGCTACATTCGCCGTTTCCCCGAGCAGACCTCAGCGGCGTTGCTCTTGGTAGACAACAAAACCATGGCGGTGCGGGCCTATGTAGGCAGCGCCGAATATGGCAACCTGCGCCGCCACGGTTACCTCGACATGGTGCAGGCAATCCGCTCTCCCGGCTCCACCCTCAAGCCCTTCATCTACGGTCTGGCCATGGATGAGGGGCTGGTGCACTCGGCCTCCCTGCTCTCCGATGCGCCGAGGCTGGGCTCTGATTATCGCCCCGCCAACTTTTCCGGCGCTTTTCAGGGGCCGGTGACGCTGGCTCAGGCGCTGCAGCAATCCCTCAATGTACCGGCGGTGCAGGTGCTGGAGGCGCTCGGGCCCGACAAGCTGGTCAGCCGCCTCGACAACGCCGGAGTGCGGCTGGCGCTCTCCGACAAACCTAATCCGGCTATCGCGCTGGGGGCTGCGGGGATCCGGCTTGAGCAGTTGGTGGCGCTCTACAGCTCGCTGACCCGGCAGGGGCAGGTGGCGATGCCGGTCTGGCTGGCGGGGCAGCAGGCGGTGTCGCGCCCCTTGCTGAGTCCGGGAGCAGCCTGGATCATCTGGCAGATCCTGAGCGCGCAGGGGCGGGCGGATCAGCCTTTTGCCAGCGAGGCGACCGGCCGGGTCAATCGACTGGCCTGGAAGACCGGCACCAGCTATGGCTATCGCGACAGCTGGGCGATGGGGGTCTCCGGTCGCTGGACCATCGGCGTCTGGCTTGGTCGCCCCGACGGAACCCCCATGCCCGGTTTTTACGGGCAGAGCGCGGCGGTGCCGCTGCTGCTTTCGGTCTACTCGCGACTGGCTGACAACAGCCCTCTGCCGGCACAGCCCAACACGGTGAGCGAGGCCGAGATTTGCTGGCCGCTGGGGCGCAAGGCGAACGCGACCCTGCCTGAAGCCTGTTTGCAGCGCCAGAGCGCCTGGTTGCTGGAAGGGCGCGATCCTCCCACCTTGCCGGATCCCATGGACTGGCCCTCGCCGCTGCGCCAGGTTGCACTCACTGCCGAAGGCAAGCCGACGCTGACCCGTTGCCCCGATGCGGCACAATCCGGTTTTCGGGCACTCTGGCCGTTGTCGTTGGAGCCTTGGCGGTCCCCCGGCGAGCGGCGGCAGTCGCTGCTCGCCAGCAGTTGTGCAGGGGAGGGGCAGAGCGCCGAGCTGCAGGCCCCCATTCGCATCGTGGCGCTGGGGGAGGGCAACCTTATCCGCAGCCAGCGCTATCGGTTGCAGCCCAAGGTGCTGGGCGGTGTCGGCAAGTCGGCTTGGTTTCTCAACGGCCAGCGACTGCGCTGGGACGGGGATCAGGTGCTGAGTGTGGCGGGTCGTTATCAGCTGGTGGTGGTGGATGAAGCGGGCAACAGCGATCGTATCGAGTTTCGCGTGGTGCATCCTGACAGTGATGCCGGCACCATCACCCGTTGATCGTTTTGCCGACAGCCATTGAGGTGAATATAATTAACTATTTGAAATGCATCAATATTTGATTGGATGAATTAATTTGTGAATAATTACGAGTTCATTCAAATCCAATCGGGAGTTCTCTTTTGCTGCGTGTTCTGTGTCCCTTGCTGGTGCTGATGAGTTCGGGTTGTGCCACAACCAATCATGGTGATCACCATGTTTCTCCTGAACGTACCGGGTTCTATTCACCTTTCGAACCAGCTTCCGAGAGTTTTGCGCGTTGCTATCAGAAACAGTTTGCCTGTACCCCTTCCAATATCCGCCGTGACAGGGCGATGGAGGCGCGCAGGAAGGCGCAAGAGCGGGCCAATCATCGTGGTGATGATTGGTAGGCCGCAGATAACGAGAGGGGTTGGCAAATGCCAACCCCTTTTTCATTCCGCCCATTCAGCCCGGTTGGCGCAGATGGCCGAGCCGGGTGAAGAAGTGCTGGCTCTTGCGCTGGTGAAAGTGGCTCTTCTTGATGGGATGGAAGATGAGGTTGCTTTCGTGGTGGCTCGCTTTTAACTGGTGGAGCATGGCTACGGCGGGCAGGCTGGTGCTGACCAGGGTGGTGAGTGGCATGCTGAGGGTCTCGGGCCCGAGCAGTTGATTGAGCCCTTGCTGAGCCTGCTCAAAGCGGGTCAGGGCCGCCGGGTCGGCATAGCCGCTACCCAGCATGGCGAGCAGGTTGTCGATGGCCAGATGAAATTCGGCCAGCTGTTGGCGAAAGCCGCTGCGCCCGCGCAGGGCAATCAGCTCTGCAAACGGAATGTCGGCCAGGTGAGTGGGCACTTGCAACGGGATCTCGAGGTGGAAGCAATCCTGACCACCCCGGTTGTGGTAGCGGGATTCGAGCAGATGGAGCAGGCGGTCGAGATAGTCGTGATCGGTAATAAGCGCCCCGTCATTGGCGAGTGCCCACTCACGGGCGAGACGCATGGATAGCAGGTTGGCAAAGCGCCGCGCCATTCTGATCCCCCCTTCATCCCGGGTCGCAAAGCCGTGAGTAAGGCAAAAGCCGTGCAGCCGCTCTAGCCCCGCCTGATCCGGGCAGAAGCAGTCGTGGTTGGCCTCCTGACGCCAGCGACCAATCAGCTCCTTGTTGCCAAACACCTTGTGGCGGACGAAATCGGGGGCCACCAGGCCGCTTATCTGGCTCTCCAGTTGCGGGGTAATGGCGGCAAAGAAGGCGGCATCGGGCCGCTCGGCCAGCAGATCGGTCTGCTGTTGAAGGGTATCGAGCAGGGCGGTGAGGCCGCTCTTTTCGCTGACGGTGAAGACGAAGGCGAGCCGCTCCAGATAGAGCAGGGCAAATTTGAGCCAGAGCTCGTCGCGTACCTCCATGCCGGGGTAATAGATATAGGTCTTCATCGGATCTGTGTGTTGTCAAAAATCTGGCGAGGCGCAGGGTCGGGAATATACGCAAGATTGCGGCCGCGCGGCAAACATTGCTTAGGGGAATGTGAGCAAACGCTCATCCAGTAGGCGCTGGCCACAAAGTTCTGATATAATTCGCGCCCTTAAATCAAGGTCACCCGAGTCATTACCATGAAGTTCATTATCTTTTGACTCCATGTGTAACGCATTGAATTTATAGCTAATCAACAACTTACAGCACAAAGATGGAAACATTGGCGGTAACTTTTGTGGTAAGACTAGCATAAGTGAGGTGTGCATGAGAAGGCGTGAGACTTGGGCCTTACAGCAGAAGGCAAATGGCTGGTACTTGGTGTGGAATGTCCCCAAGGCTATCCGTGGATTGCCGATGTTTGGCGGTCGGAGGCTCTACACAAAGACGTTACAAACAGGCGACCTTAAAGAAGCCCAGAGGAAGCGTGACCTCATCATTGCCAACTTTGAGCGGTTGGTGGCACAGGCTGAAGAAGCCCCCAAGCGTCTGCGATTTAACGCTTACATCGAAGAGATTCAACAGGCCATTAGGGAAGCAGGGCAACGCATTGAAGCGGTCGTGTTGCCAGATGGACAAGAGGTTGTCGTTGAACCTGAAGGGCTTCACCATGCCTATGACGTTGAGGCTGCAATAGCTCGGGGGGATGAAGAGCTGGCGGATGCCATAAAGTTGGCCATCCAAGGGGAGCAGGATGTCATCGACAAGTACGCCATTACGCTAAAAGAGGCGTCTACGGCGTTCATCGAGAGTGAGAAGGCCAAGGTCGCAAAGGGTCTTAAAGCAGCAGCTCCGGCAACGTTGAGTCGCGCCAAACACGCAGCAGAAAGCCTTGGCTCCTTCCTTGGTCGTCCAGCGGTTCTACTGAAGGATGTGGAACGGAGGGACGTGACTTTGTGGCTTGATTCCCTGGCTGGTAGCAAGAGCGATAGCACACGGGTCGGCTACTTATCGGCTCTGTCCCTTGTGTGGGAAAGTTGCTATCTCACTCGGAGCGTGGAAGGGGATAACCCATTCAAGAGCGCAGGAATCAAGAGCACAGGCGACTCCCGGTCATACGCCCCTTTTACGCTTGAAGAGATGGCCCAAATAGTCGAGAAGGCACCGCATGATCTTCGCATGTTGACGAAGTTCGGACTTATCACTGGTTGCCGCCTAAGCGAGATTATTGGTCTTCAGGCTGATTCCTTTGAGGTTAGCCAAGGCGTTCCGCTGGTGCGTATCAAGGCTGGCAAGACAGCAAACTCCATTCGCGCCTTCCCTCTTCCGCTCGGTCTCTGGGAAGAACTCAGGCAATGCGTGGTCGGTAACGTGTGGCCTGTCCCTAAGTCAAAGAATCCCCACGGGTGGTCCAGCAAGTTTGGCAAGTTGAAAGAGGCAGCCACAGGCGTCAGAAATCGGACCAAGGGCTTCCATAGCTTGCGTGGCATGGCTATCACCGCGTACCAACGTGCAGGCATTCCAGAGGATGTGACAGCGCCGATAGTTGGGCATGGGACCAAAGGGCTAACCATGTCTTATGGTCTCTATTCATCCGGTCATGACTACTCACGCCAGCTCGAAGCCGTTGAGACCATGCTTGCGTCCGCCTACATGTCCCAGTTCCTCAAGTTGTTCAACAAGTAATCAACACAAACAAAAAGCCCCCTCGGTGAACATCAGGTAGTCCTGAAGTCCGCAAAGGGGGCTTATTCGTTGATCGGAGCGTTTTGTACTTCTTTAGCAGCTACCCAATAACACTAAGAGAACACTCACGCTTTTACAGTGACCCATTGTGTCAGTTGCAGGGCAGCACATCTTCGCCGAGCTATGGAATAGTGAACATGGGCGGTGAGATGTATGAGATTTAAAAATCCACCGGTGTGGCACAGAGAGTGTGCTGGCGAGGAACTTAGAATCCACCGGTGTGGCACTGAGAGTGCGCTGGCGAGGAACTTAGAATCCACCGGTGTGGCACTGAGAGTGCGCTGGCGAGGAATTTAGAATCCACCGGTGTGGCACTGAGAGTGCGCTGGCGAGGAACTTGGAATCCACCGGTGTGGCACTGAGAGTGCGCAGGCGAGGAATTTAGAATCCACCAGCGTGGCACTGAGAGTGCACGAGTGAGGAGATTAAAGCCCATTGCCGTAGCACTGAGAGTGCAACTAATGGCGCAGTGTGGCGCAATGTGACGCAATGTGGCGCCAATAACTTAAAATTAGGCGCCAAAAATTGAAGGTGAGGCGCCAATGGATGAAGTTTTATAATGCAAGGAAACTAAATCAATAATGATTTATTGAATGGGAGGTGATGAAGATCGTTGATCGGCGAATGGGAGGGGAGTAAACTTGTCCGCATGAACTCTTTGGAGGGGACTGTAATGTTTGACAATCTCAATTTTAAAGCTGTGACAGCGGCAGGCAAATCATCATCAGAGCTTGTCAGCATAACCCACAGCTTCAAGACCAAAAAAAATGAGCTGCTTTTTAGGATCAGCCATGAAGCGATGGAGCGGTGTGGCTTCCAGTATCAGGACAAAGTCCAGCTTCTTTTTGCTAACGACAATACCGTCTGTCGGATCATGAAATCAGATAAGCCTGGCAGTGTCACTCTCAGCCAACAAACAAAGAAGAGCGACACATCTCCAGCAATCATTCGGCTGTCATTTCGCGCCGGACTACCTGATTTTTTAGCTCAAGAGAGCAAAGGGACCAACAAGACTTTCAATCGGGTCAAGTATTTGCACAAAGACGACATGATTGAGTTCAAGGACGGTTGCTTAACCTTTCAATTAGATCTCGTTGATTCAGAAGAAGATGATGAGATCTAGAAAGACAAAAGGCATCCGTTAGGATGCCTTCTGAGGAGGGTAGGATTGAACCAAATTGACCAGCACGCCAATGCTGGAAGGCTACAACCCACTGTCATTCTCGACTTGGATAGTATGCCGTCAACGTCTGGAAATCAATCCTACTCAATTGGTTCACCTGCATTATGGGAGGCAAGATGCTGAACGCAGGTGCTTTAGAAAACAGGTTTAAGTTCGACAAAGTCGCAACTAACCCTGTGTGCCAATGTAGAAACCATCAGCTTTGCTTGTGGTGTTCTATGAGTAGTTCTGGACATGAGGAATACTCCAATGAGCGATAAAACATACCCTTACGTAGAAGATGGCTACGTCTACTGCAAACGCTTCAAACATTGGCGCAGTGGTGAGTATGTATACCCTAAGACGGCAGAATGTTTCCGGTTTAAGATCGGCGGCAAGTAATGACGAAGAGGGAACCGCAAGGTTCCCTTTTTTCATGAATAGCTTGAGTGACAAAATTCAATGGAGTAATCATCTTCGCGGTTCACTCATCGAGAATGAGTTAATCATGCTGATTAACGCTCATCGCTTGCATTGCCCACTCATCATCCATTGCTTGCAGTAAAATCATCATACCTCCAGCTTTCGATTGCCTTCATAACATCTTTAGCAAGGGCTGCTTTGATCATCATGTAGTCCATCCCCGCGTCCAGCAGCGCTTCCACCTTGCCTTCAATGCGGGCCATCACTCCAAGCCGCTTGCCATCATCTTGAGACACCAAGAAGTCACGCGCGGACATACCATAGCGGTTCTTGAATGCCGTACCGTCCAGACCAGTCACTGCCTTGCAGACAAGAGACTGTATGTTAGCCATGACGTGGTTCAGGTTGCCTTTCACGTTCCCTTCTTTTTGTGCAGTGTAGATAGCGTGACAGAAAGCCTTATTGCCTTCACGAAGGGTTTCACGCCATGTCAGAGTGACAGAGGATTGAGCGATCTTCACCGCCCCTTCAGCATCACCACGGGCAGCAGAGGAGAAGGTCCGGAGGACTGCGTTGTGGAAATCATCGTCTAGCCATGAAGCGTAGGCATAGACCCCTTGCTCATTCGCATAGGTGCCGCCGTGCTTGCCCTTGAAGGTGATCAAATTGTAATGGCGACTTTTCTCGCCATTAAGAATCCCTTTGCACCAGTCGTGCGGCTTCTGCTTACGGCTCATACCACCAGTGTACGCACGGTGCAGGTCGTTGAGACAGAACAGGCCGTCCTTCTGGTTGACGGTCACTGTGTTGCCCATGAAGTGCAGGGAGATAGATTCGACTTGTTTCATTGAATGGGTTCCTTATGTTGTGCCTCTCATGCCGTTCTCCCTCCAGCAAGCACCCAATCGCTTAACTCATAGGCAAGCTGGAGCATCAGAAGAAGCACGACATAAAGACGCAATTGGTTGATTGACGGTCGGGGAGTGACCGGATGTATTGCTTAGGTCAGGGAGAATGACCCCCAGAGGTTTCTAGGGGTCGATTGGATTAGCGGAAGAATGACTCGAAGGGGTTGCTCGATACGTTCTTCAGCTTACGCACTGGATAGCCAGCGCCTACTCGTTCGTACTGGTCAGCGTGTTCCGTGCGGCGGGACGGTTCGTCCTTACCGTAGGCTACGTCCTGCTGTTTGAACTCGCTGGCAGTCTTCTTGAACATGTCAGGGGTGACTTGCACCATCAGGCCGAAATGGTCCTTGTGCTGGAAGATCAGCGTCCCGTCCATGTCGGTGAACTGGTGCCACTTGTCCAGCGGCTGGTTGCTCCCGAAGTACGCATTGGAGGCGTTCGTCAAGGTCTTGTCGATGGTGGTGTTAATGACCTCATTCAGCACCTTGTCCTCGATGTGAACCCCTAGCGTTTCCCCCAGCATGTTACGCACTCCGGTAATGCCGGTAATGGTCACACCATTGGCGTCGTGGGCGTCCGCTGTCACGTACTCAGCGGCTTTCTCAGAGGCTTCCGCAGGGGACAGGCCGAAGTGCATCAGGGACTCCTTCTCACGCTTGTATGCGTCCCGCTGTGTCATGTTGAAGCCAGCTATCACCTCGTTGTCCCTCTTCCGTTCATCTGCTGAATTGACCGGAAGCATGTAGGGAGTTGCGGTGGTGAGGGACCGATACAGAGACCCAGCGAAATCTTCCCCAGACTTACGGCTCAACATCAGGGCTGCTTGGACAGCCTGCCGTTGTGTCTTGGTCAGTCCCACACCTTCCAGAGCGTCCACGCCTCCACGCACGTCTAGGTACATCTGGAGGGTATTCGCTGCTGCCTGGAAGGTTGGAGAAGGGGTCTTACCGTCAGGGGACACGGGGTTAGCAAACATGGCTGCCATCAGGTGCTTGTCTGTGTTCAGGACTGACGTTGCGGCCACTGTGCGATGCAGCGCGGGGTTAGACCGGACAGCCCATTCAACCTCATCCCTTTTGACCCCATCGTTGATAGGCGCAAGAGACATTACGACCTCCATTGGGGTCCCCTGTGAGAGCATCCCAAGGACTGCCATCTGGCGCTGGGCCTTGAGTGCTTCCTTGTGTGCCTTGTTGGCCTCGATTGCTCGGCGTCGTGCTGCTGCCTCTTCCTCGCGCTTCTTAGCGTCGATCATGGACTGGGCCTGACGCTTCCAGACCCCTACGTTGTCGTGCAGCTCAGGGGCCAAGCGTTGGTCTTGGGCCATCCGGTCGAACAGCTCCATGCGTCCCTCTGTGATAGCGATCTGGGCCATGGAGGCGATGGCGTGTTGCTGGGCGTCACCTTTGAGAGCCATGACGGATTCCCAGTGTTCCGGTGAGACATCCCCAGACGTTCGCAGATCGTTGGACGTGTTGTAGACGGCTGCCCGGACCTTCTCACGGGTGTCGTGGGCTGCTGTCATGCTGGTAGTGGTCTTGTCCCGCAGGTAGTCAATCTTCTTACGGATCTCACTTTGGCGACCGATGGGGGCCTTCTCAATCAGACCATAGAGGTCGTTGATCCCTGCTGCCTTCAGAGCGGCTTCAGGGTCCTTGGCGAAGTCTGACGGATCCATGCCTTTGATGGCATCCTCATACTTCTCAACGGCAATCGACAAGTCGGCCTGAAGTACTTCTTGGTCTATCTGGTGTTTGTACTGGAGGAACTGCATCCCGAACTCTGCCAGCTTCTCAAGGCCAGACAGTTGGCGGGGGGCTGGGACTACAGACGCTTTGTAACGCTGGGCAGTGATTTGGCGAGTGGGCTCAAGGGAGCCAAAGCCACTTTGACGAATAGTCATGTTTATTTCTCCTTTAGCATCGCTCTCCTACGTGAAATTTCTGGGGTCACTACCCTGACTCATTCCGAGATTTCACGTAGGAGCGCCAATAGTTGAATGTGTTGATCCGTTTTACAGGCCAGAGCGATTCATACCGGCCACGGCCAGTTGATCCGCTCGTTCATTCAAAGGGTGGCCGCTGTGACCCTTAACTTTCCGGAAGGTCACTTGGTGGGTATCCAGCAGGTGATCTAGCTTCTACTGGTAGGTTCCTTCAGTTGAGCTGGGGAGATGCAGGACCTTTCCCATGGATTGCATTAGGCGGTCAGCAGGACGGCCAGCTTGGCCTTGACCCTCGGAAGGATCTGCTGGGCATGTTCGCGGCGAGCGGCGTTGTGCTCTTCAGTCGCGCGGATCCACTCCTCCAGATCCTTCAGTGCCTCCAGTAGTTCATCCTGAGTCGGTTCGCGGTACTTGAAGCCATGATCCCTGCCATGCTCAGAACCGTTACGCTCGCAGATAGCTTCATGAAGAGTGCACGGGGGTCTCCGAGGTCGCTGCTCTGACCGGGATGGGTGACGGTTTGAAAAGTCGGGAAAGTGCCATAAGAAGACATAGTTGTTTTTCCTTGTTGATAGGGAGATGGCTCTACCGCCGAGGGGGAATAAGATCACGGCAGAACAGCCGGAACGCTCTGGATACAGGTATGAAGCACCATGTTATAGGCCAAGGCGGTTGCTTTTAGGTCAGGGTTATAGATAAGGAAGAAACGAACTTTATTTTTATGCGGGCCAATTAATGCAGGATTTGGTTTGAAACCACATGTGAGATTATTTTTGGTATGAATCTCCATTCTCATCTAAAGAAAAAATTAAAAATCAGAACGACGATTATTAATCGTCGAATTCATCCAAAGCATCTCTCGCCACTCTTAAGCTTGAATCATTTAAATGCGTGTAACGATCTGTCATCCGCATGCTCTTGTGCCCAAGCCACGCCTTTATTATGGCCATTGAAACTCCTGACTGTGCCAGACGGCTTGCACAAGTATGTCTCAATGTGTGAGGGGTTACATCTACGCCCAGTCCTGCACGTTCTCGAGCAAGAACGAATTGTTTATAAAATCGCTGGTAATCTAATTCCCCCCATTTTAATGCTGATTCTAATGCTCGTTCTGTCAGAGGGATTTTACGAGGCATTGAGTTCTTGGTATTTTCAAATAGAACACTTTTCTTTTTTCGATTTATACTGTGAGGCCGTAATGCCATAGCTTCTCCGAAGCGACATCCAGTATCGACAAGAAATCTAGTCAAATGCCACGCTCCGTCAAAGCTTAATTCGCGAAGCCAATACAGAAGGGCTTCTTCCTCCATACGAGTCACAAATCTTGTTCTGGCATTGTTCTCCGGGAAGAGTCGAACAGCAGGCTTAAAGGGGATCAGCCCTTCATCTACTGCGGTGCCTAAAAGCTTTGTTATAGATACAGTTTTTCTATTTATGGTTGCACAACTGTTGCCCTTCTGCAGATAGAAATCGGAGAGGTGAAAAAAGAGTCTCGTTGTGATTACCTCAGGTCCCAGGGCGAGAGCGTGAACATATTGTTAAATTGACTTCAATTCAGCCAGCCCTGAATCCAATACCTTTTCCAGATATGGGCTGCTCATGCCCGCAAATTGCTGCTTCTTCCGCAAGCTTGCCTTACGGCTGGTTTCGGCTCGCAGCATGTTTTGCGCCATGTGTCGTGCACAGGCCAATATTTGAGGGGCATCACCTCGATATATCTGGCAGGCATCCTCATTCATCACGACATCCAGAACCCAGTGCAGGCTATTTTCAATTGCCCAGTGCCCTCGTACCGCTGAAGCAAACTGCTCTGGTGTCAGTTCAGCCGAGCTGATGTAGTAGCGATACTCCATCGAAAATTTTTCCATATTTTCAATTCGATAGGATATTGCGACACCGACAGTCTTCAGCGATTTCCACTCTGGAAATTGCTCTGATAGTGCTCCGGCTGGTAACACATGGTACTCGCGGCCATCGATGCGACCGTGCTCTTTCTCGACACTGAGCGTTTCTTCACTCAGCGGCTTCTTGGTCGACTCGGCCAGAGCTGCGCGTACTGCATTATGCAGTGTGGGCTGGTTACCTTTTACCGCCAGCAAGTAGTCGCCACCGCCCTTGACTATGGTTGAGGCTATTCCAGTCTGGCAGCCCATGGCATCGATGGATACCAGGCAGCCTTTTATATCGAGGAGTGCCAGTAATTCAGGAATGGCGGTGATTTCGTTAGATTTCTCATCTGTTTTGACTTGCCCGAGCACCAGACGATTCTCAGCGGCAAAGGCACTGACCATATGAATGGTAGACTGACGACTGTCTCGGTCGTAAGAGCTGCGTAAGGTCTTGCCGTCAATGGCAATCAGCTCACCATCGGTACGTTCTGATGTTGCTTGCATCCAGCGGACGAAGGCGTTCTGGAATTGCTCCGGTTGAATACGGGAGATGATCCTGGCTATGGTGTCGTGAACAGGTAATCCGTTATGAAACAATCCATTACGCTGAAACCATTCCAGATGTGCCTCGCCGAAAAGCTCGATATCTTCCCAACCTTGAGCTCCACCAATAGCAGCACAGACGGTGAGAAAAACCACATCGAAGAAGGGGTACGCGATTTTGGTTGTCTGACGAGGGTCTTCAAGTTCGGAGAAGAATTGGGTAAATGCCGCTTGATGGTTCATGACGAAACTCCCGTAAAAGAGAGTATAAGATCACACCCTGTTCGGTCGGTCAAATCCTCGTGCCCTGCTTAAAAAACGTTCGCGATCTTGCCCTG
>NZ_JBFODM010000068.1:0-31156 GCF_040908325.1 Aeromonas sp. R4-1 | reverse complement strand
GCTTGCGCGTAGTCTTCCCAGCACTGTGCTTTACGCAATCTGGCCAAGGGCGTCTTGGTCAGAACGGTGCTGGTGCGCAGACACAGTTTGCAACGGTAGCGGCGCAGCCCCCGACTCCATCCCCAAGGCGCCAGCTGGGTAACATCGGCCTGACAATGGGGGCAGCCACTGCATGCCGGTAACTGAGTATTGAGCGAGGTAATCGTGTGGGGTGCAGTGAGCTCCTGCTGAGCAACACGGCGCTGGCGCAGGGTTAACTGGGGAAAGAGAGACAGCAGGTGTTGAAAGGCTGGGGTATCCATGATGGTTGACCTCAAGGTGATGGCCTACTTCAAGATTAGCCTTTCAACACGTAATTGGGACAGAGCCAAAGAAAAGGCCTTGTCGTTTGACAAGGCCTTTACCGGGGAATTTGGTCGGTGTGAGAGGATTCGAACCTCCGACCCTCTACACCCCATGCAGATGCGCTACCTGGCTGCGCTACACACCGACGGAGTCAGCTCGGCTGACGGGGGCAGAGTTTATGGAGATGACCCTGCCCTGTCAACAGGGAAACGCCGCCAATTCCTAAGCCACGGTGCGTTCGCCTGCTTTGCGAACAATCAGCGGTTAAAGGTCAGCCGCTTGCCCAGGATCTGGTCAGTCACCTGCCCGTTTTGCCAGGCGATCTGGCCGTTCACCAGCGTCATCTCCACCGTGCTGTGGAAGCGGTAGCCGTTGAAGGGCGACCAGCCACAGTGGTAGAGGATGTTGTCTTCGTTGACCACATAGGGCTTGCCCAGATCCAGCAGCACCAAATCGGCGAAATACCCCTCGCGGATATAACCGCGATCCTGCACCTGGAAGCGCTCGGCCACCGCGTGGGAGGTCTTCTTGACGATAGTCTCCAGGGTAAACACGCCGTTGTGGTAGAGCTCCAGCAGCGCCTGCAAAGAGTGCTGCACCAGCGGCACACCGGACGGCGCCTTGAAGTAGCTGTTCTGCTTCTCTTCCCAGGTGTGGGGAGCGTGGTCGGTGGCGATGATGTCGAGCACATCGTTGCGTACCGCATCCAGCAGCGCCTGCTGGTCGGCAGCACTCTTCACCGCAGGGTTGCACTTGATCAGGCTGCCCTGGGTCTCGTAATCGGCTTCATTGAAGAAGAGGTGGTGAACACACACCTCGGCGGTGATGTTCTTGTCCTTCAGCTCGCTCAGGTCGTGGCTGGCGGTAAACAGCGACAGCTCCTTGGCCGAGGTCAGATGCAGCACATGCAGCTTGGCACCGTATTTTTTCGCCAGCGCCACCGCCATGCTGGAGGATTTGTAGCACGCCTCGTCACTGCGAATGCGGCCGTGCTCGCCCATCGGCACATTCTCGCCCCACTTGGCCCGCGCCGCCTCTTCCGCCTTGGCGATAGTCGGAGTGTCTTCGCAGTGGGTGACGATCATCACCGGACTTTCGCGGAAGATGGCCGCCAGGGTCTCCTGATTGTCCACCAGCATGTTGCCGGTCGAGGAGCCCATAAACACCTTGACCCCGCAGGACTGCTTGGGGTCGAGACGCTTGATCTCTGCAAGGTTGTCGTTGGTGGCACCGAGATAGAAGCTGTAGTTGGCGACGGAGGAGTTGGCGGCGATCTGGTATTTGGCTTCGAGGGCGTCGAGGGTGGTGGTCTGGGGATTGACGTTGGGCATTTCCATGAAACTGGTGGTGCCACCGGCGACGGCGGCGCGGGATTCGCTGGCGATAGTCCCCTTGTGGGTCAATCCCGGCTCCCGGAAGTGGACCTGATCATCGATCATTCCGGGGATGAGATGGCGACCTGCGGCATCGATAACCAGCGCATCGGGCGCCTCGATATCCGGGGCAATGCGGGCAATCCGTTCCCCCTCGATCAACACATCGGAGGCATAGATGCGGCCTTCGTTGACCAGGGTGGCATTCTTGATAAGCAGTTTGTTCATGGGGGGTTCCAGTTCCTTTGCCGATAATCGCGGGTCATAATAGCGCAAAACTGCCCTTTCTCTGTAGCAAGGCCTGACTGATGAAGTTATTTGTAAGAGATTTGACCGTGATCGACTCCAGCTACCTCTGCGAACGCCGCGGCATGGTGGGCGAGAGCTGGCTGGTAGATATCGAAATGAGCGGTGAGCTCAACGAAATGAGCATGCTGCTGGACTTTGGCCGGGTAAAGAAGCTGATCAAATCGATCATCGATGAAGAGGTGGACCACAAGCTGCTGGTGCCGACAGAGTGCCCGCTGATCCACGTCGAGACACTGGATGGTGACGAAAGCACAGTGGATCTGCTGCGCCAGGGGCGCTCCATCCATCTGCGCTGCCCATCCCAGGGCTTCGCCTTTATCCCGGCACCGCAAGTTGATAAAGAGTCGGTGACCCGCTACCTGCTGGCGGTACTGGCCAAACGGCTGCCGGGCAATATCAAGGATCTCTCCCTGACTCTGCGTCAGGAGACGATCACCGGAGCCTTCTACCACTACAGCCACGGCCTGAAAAAGCACGATGGCAACTGCCAGCGCATCGCCCACGGCCACCGCTCCCCCATCGAGATCCACGTCGATGGTGAGCGCGACCAGGAGCTTGAGTTCAACTGGGCCGAACGCTGGGGCGATATCTACCTCGGCACCGAAGAGGACAAGGTGGCACTGGCCGAGCTCACCTTGAGCCCCCGCGCCAATGCCCAGCTTGGCGAGCATCACACCGGCTTCAAATATATGGCGCCCCAGGGGCTGTTCCAGCTGGCCATCCCCACCGCCGAGGTAGAGATGATCGACACCGACACCACGGTCGAGCTGCTGGCCTGCTACATCGCCCGCGAAGTGAAGAAGATGGTGGGCGACAAGTTCGTCAAGATTGTCGCTTATGAAGGGGTCGGCAAGGGCGCCATCGCCTACGCGTAATTCCTACGTTGACTACCGCAATAACAAGGCCCCGCATCTGCGGGGCCTTGTTATTTCAACTCTCGACCATCAGGCGCTGAGGTGGAAGCGCTTGACCAGGCTCTCCTGCTGCTCGGCAAGGGAGTCCAGCTGCTGGCTGGTCTCGGCTACCCGCTCAATCCCCTGATAGTTGAGATCCGAGATATCGGAGATGCGGTTGAGGTTGGTGGCGATATCGGCGCTGGTGGCCTGCTGCTGCTCGGCGGCAGAGGCGATCTGGCTCGACATGTCGCTGATCAGCACCACAATCCCCTGCACCTCCTCCATGGCGTTGTTGGCGTGGGAGCTCTGTTCGACGCAACTGTCCATCTCGCGGGAGCACTCCTGCATCACGGTTACCGCCTTGGCGACCCCCTGCTGCAGGTTCTCGATCATGGTCTGGATCTCGCTTGTGGACTGGGCGGTGCGGCCCGCCAGACTGCGCACCTCATCCGCCACCACCGCAAATCCGCGCCCCTGCTCGCCGGCCCGCGCCGCCTCAATGGCCGCGTTGAGAGCCAACAGGTTGGTCTGCTCGGCAATGCCGCGAATGACATCGAGGATATTGCCGATCTGGCTGCTCATGGCGCTCACATCACCAATCACCTTGCCGGTCTGTTGCAGCTTGCCCGCCAGCTGATGGGTGGTGGTGATATTGCCCGCCATCACCTTGCGCCCCATCTCGGAGGCCTTCTCCACATCCATCACTCGCTCCAGAGTCTGGTTGGCGGCCTGCGCCACTTCCCGCACCGATGCCTCCATCTGGGTCATGGCGGCGGCGACCGAGGCGGTCTCCTGCCGCTGTTTTTCCAGATCCGCCCGCACCGATTCGGTGGTGCGACGGTTGCCGTGGGCGGCATCGTTAAGCTGGGCCGATGCTTGTGAAAGCTGCGCCAGTACCTCCCCCATCTGGGCGATCAGCAGGTTGATCTGGCTGCCCAGCTGACCAAATTCATTCTTGCTCTGAAAACCGATGCGCTGGGTCATGTCGCCCTGGGTTACTTCGGTCAGCACCCGCAGCAACTCCCTGAGCGGACGGCGAATGGCCTTGCCCAGGGTATAAGCCACCAGCATGGCAATCAGGATGGCGACCGCTATGCTGGCTCCCTGAGTCAGGGTGCTCTGGCTCTGTGCGGCTTTGGCATGCTGAATGCTCTGGTTCATCAGTTGCTGGCTCTGATCGGTGATCCGCTCAAGCCGATCCTGAATTGCCACGATGAGCGCACTCGCCTGCTTGCTCTTCTCCCGCATCTGCTCCTGCTGTTGCATCAGCGCCAGATACTGGGCCAGGACACCTTCATTACCGGTCGTATCGCGCACGAAACCGTGGACGTAGTGACCCATGTTGTTGTCGAAATCCTTGAGCTCACCCTGCAGATCCTTGATGGTGCTGTTGAACCCCTCGATCTGCATCCTGTTGCGCTTGAGCGCAGCTTCAATGGGGGCCGGAATGCTCTGGTTGAGGGCATCCATGGTGGAGAGTTCGATAGCGGAAAGCTTGGTGGTCAGGGTCTCGGAGAGCATCTTGATGAAGCTGTCGTCGATGGTGATCATCATGTCCCCCAGACTCTTCTTGAACTGGGGCAAGCTGACCTGAAACTGCCCCTTGGCCAGATTGACCTTGTGCAATCGGGTGAGCAGCGCCTCGTGTTCGCCCGGCAGGGTATCGGTCAGTTGCAGGTAGCTGTCGACCTGCTGGCTCAGAGTGCCCATCTCCCCTTGCAGTTCGGGGTGGTGGGCGACCTGCTGGCGCAAGGCATCGAGGCTCTTGCCCACCGCGGCCTTGGCCTGTTTCAGTTCGGCCACTTCGGCAGGCAGCTGTTTGGGGTCCTGCTCGGTGAGCACATCCCCCAGCCACTTGTTGGCACTGAGCAGGGTGATCTGGGTCTGGCTGCTGGCAATCACCAGCGGCATAGACTGCCGGGTCACCTGTTCCAGCGATCCCCCCAGGGTATTCTGACTACGAAATGTGAGTAGTGAACTGGCCACCATCACGGCCACCAGGATCGCGAAGCCAAGGTAGACTCGCTGCAAGATGGAGAGATCCGACATTGTTTGTTTCATTATTGTCCCGCTGTATATGCAAAAGTCCCTTGCCTGAGTACCCCGTCCTTTTGATACCCTGCAGACCCCTGAACAGGCGCTGCAGATGACGTCCCTCTGGCTATCGGTATTTTTAACAATAACTGAAGGGAATGGGACATCAGCTGTGTCAAATCTCGGCTTGTGTCACACTTGACGCGCTGCTCGCCTTCTTTCGGGAGCCGCTTGGGATGCAAGTTCAATTTTCTTTTTCATATAAGGGAGTTAGCCATGGCGCAAGAAACCATTTTCAGCAAAATCATCCGTAAAGAGATCCCTGCCGACATCCTTTATCAAGACGATCTGGTCACCGCATTCCGGGATATCCAGCCCAAGGCCAAGACCCATATCCTGATCATCCCGAATGTGCTGATCCCCACCGTCAATGACGTGGAAGCCGAACATGAACTGGCCCTTGGCCGGATGTTCACCGTGGCCCGCAAGCTGGCAAGCGATGCGGGCATCGCCGAAGATGGCTACCGCCTCATCATGAACTGCAACCGCCACGGTGGGCAGGAGGTCTACCACATCCACCTGCATCTGGTCGGCGGCGAGCCGTTGGGCCCCCTGCTCAGCCTGTGATACTCCCGAGCATTCGACTGGCCTGCCTGATGCTGGCCAGTTTCCTGCTGGGAGGCTGCGCCTCCCAGTGGCAGGATATGTTTGTCTCCTACTCCGACCAGATGGTGCCCTTGCGCAACCAGCTGCTGCTGGGCCATGCCGCCGAAGCGCTGCCCGAGGTGCGCGACTCCACCCTGGGGGATGACACCTTTGTGCTGGATCGGCTCGAACAGGGGCGCATCGCCTGGCTGGCGGGTCAGGATGCGGGCAGCAAGCAGGCGTTCACCACCGCCGACAGCCGCCTTCAATGGGAAGACAATCAAGCCGAATACCGGCTGAGCCACGGTCTGGATCAGGTGGGCAGTCTGCTCACCAACGATCAGTCGATGGCCTATCGTACTCCCGATTACGAACGCACCATGCTGCACCACTATCTGGCCCTCAACTATCTGCAACGGGGTGATGCCGATGGCGCCCTGGTGGAGGTGCGCCGGGCCAATCAGGTGCAGGAGCAGGCCCTGAAACGGCGAGCCGATGAGGTGCGCAAAGCGAAGGATGAGAGCGAAGAGGCCGAAGCAGAAGGCGAGATGCGCCAGCTGATGTCGCGCGGCGCACCGGATCTCGACCGGTTGATCGGCAAGGTCAAAAACGGTTTTCAGAACGCCTACACCTTCTATTTTTCCGCTGTGCTCTATGAAGCGGCCGGGGATCTCAACGATGCCTGGGTCGACTATCAGCGCGGCTACCAGATAGCGCCGGACAACCGCAGCCTGCAAGATGCCTTGCTGCGTCTGGCGCGGCTGCGGGGCTCACCGGACGAGATCCGCGAGACCGAGAAAAAGATAGGCCGCAAAGCACCGCCGCTTGCAAAAGATCAAGGCCAACTGGTGGTGCTGTTTGAAGATGGTTTGATCCCGGCACGGCGCGAACTGTTCCTGCCACTCCCCATCTCCACCTCCCGCGGCGATTTTCGCACCTTTACCGTCGCCATCCCCTATTACGATAATCGGGCCAGCGACACCGGCCCGCTGACGGTGGAAGTCGGCAAGCGGGTCGAGCAGACCAGCGAGCTGGTCAGGCTGGAAGCGCTGGCCGCCAAAGATCTGCAAGAGCGGCTGCCCGGCATGCTGACCCGCCAGGCGCTGCGACTGGTGGCCAAGGAGCAGATGCGCCGCACCGCCGCCAAAGAGGGAGGGGATGTGGGCAATATTCTGGTGGGGATCTTCAACACCCTCTCGGAGCGGGCCGATACCCGCAGCTGGCTGACGCTGCCAGCTCAAGCATCGAGCTGGCAGGGAATGGTGCCAGCAGGTGACATCAATCTCACCCTGGGGGCGGGGGCAGCGCAGCGGCAATTGCCGCTCACCATCCACAAGGGACGCACCACCCTGGTCTGGGTACAGCGCCTCGGCGCCGGTCTGACCACCCGGGTGATGCCGCTCTGAGCAGATGGCGAAGAGAGATGAGCAAGACAATTAACCGGGCAGGCTCACACGCGGCCCCACTCACCCCGATTAAGGAGAGCAAGATGAAAGCATACGGGTTGGCCCTCGGGCTCGCGCTGCTGCTGACCGGCTGCGCCACCAACACCTCCGGCGTGGCGCTCTATGGCCCGGCGGGCGGTGCTCCCACGCTAGAGCAGCATCAAAACGTCAACGTCACCCTGACCGAGCTGAGCCGCCGCCAGCAAAATGGCCTGCTGCAGGTCAATGTGGCCGCCGCCAGCACCCAGCGCAGCGATAACAAGCTGCAATATATCTTCTATTGGTATGATGAGGCCGGTCAGGAGGTCGCCAGCGATGGCCGCGGCTGGACCCCCATCAAGCTGCATGGCTATCAGACCCGCACCCTCTCGGCCCTGGCGCCCAGCCCGGCGGCGCAGGGTTACCGGATTTACGTACGCGAAGTGATTGAGGAATCCTACTGATGAAAATGAATCATGCCCTGCTGATATTGACCTCTGCATTGCTCTTGGGCGGCTGCTCCAGTACCACCGTCAGCTATGGCGATCCCACTGAAACCGAAACCGTTACCGTCGATTACGGCTCAAGTGACCTGCAGGCCATCGCCGACAAGATGGCAGACTCCATGCTCGCCTCCCCTGCCACCAGCGAGATCACCGCTGGCGGTCGTCCGGTGATGTTTATGGATTCTATCCGCAACAAGACCTCCGAGCACATCGATACCGAAGCGATCACCGATACCATCCGCACCAAGTTGCTGCGGGCCGGCAAGTTCCGCTTTGTCGACATGAGCAAGGTGGCCGCCGTCAAGCAGCAGCTCGAATACCAGCAGGGCAGCGGCATGGTGGATCCTGCCTCCATGGTGCGTCTGGGCAAGCAGACTGGTGCCCGCTACATGGTCTATGGCAACCTCGCCAGCATCGTCAAGGGCAATGGGAAGGTGAAGGATGTCTACTACCAGATGACCATGAACCTGATGGATCTGCAAAACGGCGAACTGCTGTGGGCTGACCAGAAAGAGATCCGCAAACAGGCGAAGAAATCCACCTTTGGCTGGTAACAGGCTCCTGGTGACAGGCAACTGTGATCCGCTACTGGCCAGCCTACCCGCCCACTGGCGGGAGGGGCAGCTGGAACCACTCGGGTTAGGTCTGACCAACTGCAACTATCGACTGCGCCTCCCCTCGGGGCGCAGTTACTTTTTGCGTCAGGGCCACTCCGACCCGGTGCGCCTTGGCATCGACCGTCCCACCGAGTGGCAGCTTTATCAGGGAGCGATGGCAGAAGGGTTGGCGCTGCCTTGCCACTATGGCGATCCCGCCAGCGGTCTGATGCTGCTCGAATGGTGCGATGAGCCAAACTGGGTGCTCGCGGCACCACCGGAAGCCGATCAGCCCCGTCTGCTGGCTGAGGTGCTGCGCAAGCTTCATCGCTTGCCGCTGCCTGCGGTGGTAATGGCGGTGCGGGCCCACGCGGCGGGCTATCGCGCCCGACTGGCCCACATCCCCTCCTGGCTGCCCGCCCTGGAGCGGGGCTTGCTCGCCAGCAGTGAGCCAAATGATTGCTGGCGCCCTTGCCACCATGATCTCAATCCGGCTAACTTGTTGGGAAGCAAACCCTGGGTCATCGACTGGGAGTATGGCGCGGCAGGTCACCCCGGCTTTGAGCTCGCCAGCATCCAGCGCACCCATGAGTGGCCCGCCGAGCGGCGCGACGAGCTGGAAGCGCACTATTTGCAGGCCGTGCCGCGCCACCAGTGGCCCGATTTTCAGAGCGAGGCATTTTTACCCTGGGTCGACTATATAGGCCTGCTCTGGGCCCTGCTGATGGCAGAGCAACAGCCCTCACTCGACTATGACACCCTGATCGCCATCAACCGGCAACGACTGGAGTAACAGATGATAAACAAGGTGCGCTGGCACAAGCCGAAAACCTGGGGTCTGCTGCTGATCGGCCTGCTGCTGACCGGCTGCTCCACCCGGGTGATCTACTACTGGCTCGATACCGCCATCATCTGGCAGCTGGATGACTACTTTGCCCTCTCCTATTCGCAGAAGGATCTGCTCAGCCGCGAAGTGAAGGGGCTGATGGCCTGGCATCGCCAGCACGAGCTGCCGCGCTACGCCAGGGATCTCGATGCACTGGCCAAGGCGGTGGCCAGCCCCATGACGCCGGAGCAGATCTCGACCAACCTGGATGCGGTGCAGCAGAGCCTGACCCGCACGCTGGAAAATACTATCCCCCGCGCGGTCAGGCTGGCGCGCACCCTGACCGATGAGCAGGTGGCCCGCTTTATGACCGATCGGGTCAAGCGGCAACAGGAGCGGCAAAAAGACTTTGCCACTGAGCCCAAAGAGCAGATGCTGGCAGAGTTTCGCAACAAGATGAACAAGCGGCTCGAGTTCTGGATTGGCGAGGTGAAACCGGCACAGGCACCACTGGTGGCCCAGTGGGCCGAATGGCAATACGAGCTGATGCCCCCCTGGCTCGAGTTTCAGGAGTCCTGGACCCAGGAGCTGGACAGGCTGATGAAGCAGCGCCAGAGTCCCGACTTTACCCGCGAGCTGACTGACCTGCTGGCCGAGGGGGATGGGCTGATGGATGGCCGCTTTACCGGCTATACCGAACAGTCGCGCCAGCGTACCGTCAACTGGCTGAGCGCCATGAGCCAGTCGCTGGATATCTCCCAGCGGGCCCATCTCTACTCCCTGCTCAAGGGTTATGCCCGCGACTTCAAGCAGATGAGCGGCAGCTGACAGCCAGCACCGAATGGTGCCATGCGCCCGGGGCAACCTTGTTCAAACCGGGCGCATGTGGTAGTTTGCCCTTTCTATTTATCGGGAATTAACTTTTGCGCCTTATCGACAAAGTAAAACTGGTGCTGGTAGCTCTGGTTATCGCCCTCACCCTGCTTTGTTCCATCGCCCGAATGGAAGGCCCGCTGCTACCCGCATCGCCCCAGAGTGAACAGCAGCAGACTCAGGTGTTCAATCAGCTTAGCGACAGCGATGATGGCATCATCAAGTTTGTCGGCAGCCATCAGAATCACCTGCTGCGTCTCGAACAATCCCTGCGCAGTGACAACCAGCCCAAGAGTGTGGTCTACGAGCTGATCCAGAGCTGGTCGGCCCAGGCCATCCTGCTGTTGCTGCTCGGCTGGCTGATGCTGACCCCCGAGCTCTATCACAAACAGAGTTTTCGCGATCGCTTTGGCGCGATCCACCGGCGCCATCTACAGCGCCAACATCTGCAATACCGCTTCACCCAGAGCTATCTGAGCGCCTGACCCCGGAGGGGCTGGCACATCCACTGTTTGCTCATCTCCTCTTCCTGACGGATCCGGCAACTGCCTAATCCGCATCTGATGCATCCCATTTTTTGCGCCTTGCCGAGCCTTGTTGCTATCGGCCCGGGCACCATTCTCCTGACAGAGGCTTGTTTGCCATGAGAAAGAGCAATCGCACCGTTCTCAACCGCATGAGCAAGTGGCAGTACGCACTGCTGCTGTTGATGCTGTTGACCTTTACCTTTTACTCCCTGCCCACCTTTTTTGGTGAGCAGCCCTCCCTCGGCCTGCACGGACAGCAGCGCCTGACCCCCCAGCAACAGATGTTGCTGAGCGACAAGCACCTGACCCCGATCAAGGTCATTGAGCAACCTGAGCGGGTCGAGCTGGTCTTTGCCAGTCAGGGCGATCAGCAGCGCGCCAAGCAGTTGCTGGAGCTGCAAGGGGTCGACAGTGCCGCCCTGACCCTGGAGTTTCACTCCAACGCGCCGGCCTGGATCACCCGCCTCGGCGCCGACCCCATCAAGCTGGGGCTCGACCTGCGTGGCGGCTCCCAGCTGCTGATCGGGGTGGACGTGGACTTTGTCATCGACAATCAGACCAAGAATCTGGTGGATACCCTGCGCACCCGCTTCCGTGAAGCCAATCTGCGCGGCGCTAGCGTCACGCGCAGCGCACAGGGCGCCGTAGCCGTCACCCTGCCGGAGGTCGCCGAACAGGAGAGCTGGCTCGCCATCATCAAGGAGAGTGCCGGTACCCGTCAGGATCAGTGGAAGCTGACCCGCTCCGGTAATGATCTGAAACTGGTGCTGAGCGAGGCGGAGCGTACCCTGCTGGTCAACAACGCCGTGACCCAGAACCTGTCGATCCTGAAAAAACGGATCAACGAACTCGGCATCGTCGAGGCCTCAGTGGTGCGTCAGGGCCAAGATGGCATCCGTATCGAACTGCCTGGGGTGCACAACCCCAAGCAGGCGAAAGAGGTGATCGGGGCCACCGCCTCGCTGGCCTTCTACGAGGCCAAAGCCGATAGCCACTTCTATATCGCCGATCGCAACGGTCAGGCCGTCGGCATGGCACGCAAGCCGGTGCTGACCGGCGAGCACATCGTCGATGCCCGCGCCAACATGGGCGAGATGGGTCAACCCCAGGTCAATATCGTGCTCGACACCCTGGGTGGCAGCAAGATGAACCAGTTCAGCCGCCAGCATGTGGGCAAGCCGATGGCGACCGTCTTCACCGAGTACAAGACCAACGCCCAGGGCAAACTGCGCGCCCAGAGCGAGGTGATCAACGTTGCCACCATCCAGACCGCCCTTGGCAACCAGTTCCGCATCACCGGCATTGGCAGTCTGCCGGAGGCGCAAGAGCTGGCCATGCTGCTGCGTGCCGGCGCCCTCACCGCCCCTCTCAAGATCCTGGAAGAACGCAGTATTGGCCCGACGCTGGGGATGCAGAATATAGAGGCAGGCTTCACCGCGCTGGCCTTCGGCATGGCGGGCATGATGCTGTTCATGATGGCCTGGTACCGCAAATTCGGCTGGGTTGCCATCACGGCGCTGGTCGCCAACCTGTTGATGCAGGTCGGCATGCTGGCAGTGCTGCCGGGTGCCGTGCTGACCCTGCCGGGGATCGCAGGTCTGGTGCTGACGGTGGGCATGGCGGTGGATACCCATGTGCTGATCTTCGAGCGGATCAGGGACCGGCTGCGAGAGGGGGGCTCATTGGCCAACGCCATCGACTTTGGCTATCGCTCGGCCTTCCACACCATTTTCGATGCCAACATCACTACGCTCATCTGCGCCGTGGTGCTCTATTCCATCGGCTCCGGACCGCTGCAGGGCTTCTCCATCACCCTCATTCTGGGTCTGCTCTCCAGCATGATCACCGGGATCTGGGGGACGCGCGCCATCATCAACCCCCTGTGGGGACGCAGCAGTGAGCGCACGCTGAAGGTGTAACGGGACTGCAGTCCCTCTGATGAGCGGCTTTGGCTGCGCCATCGGCTATGGATATGGCCGGAGCGACCAAAGCAGAACACTATTTTCCCGGCGTGTCACGGCACGTCGTGATGGGCCAACAGCCAGATGCTGGCTGGCCAAGGAGCGAATTATGTTGAGAATGATCGTTGCCATGGGGCTGACCCGTTGGCGTTATATCGGCCTGTGGGCTTCCATCCTGCTGACCGTGGCCAGCGTCGCCATCTTGTTGGTGAACGGCCTGACATTGGGGCTCGATTTTACCGGCGGGATCCTGCTGGAGTTTCATATCCAGACCCTGAAAGAGGCCCATGAGCTCAATGCCATGCTGGTCTCCCCGCTGGCGGGAGCCGTTGAGCTGAGCTCGGCCGGAATTCCCGGCGAGTGGCTGATCAAGCTGCCCCCCCACGAACTGCCCTGGCCCGCGGCGGATCTCGCCACCATGCTGACCCAACAGCTGGGGATGCCGGTCGAGTTGCTGCGCACCACCATCGTCGGCCCTCAGGTGGGTGCCGAGCTGTTCCAGCAGGGGATGCTGGCGGTGCTGGTCGCTTCGCTGGCGATGTCGGCCTATCTGGCGTTTCGCTTCGAGTGGCGTCAGGCCATCGGCATCCTGCTCTCGGTGGTCCATGACGCCATCGTGGCGCTGGGGCTGCTGTCACTCTTTCAGATCGAATTCGATCTGAACATCATCGCCGGTTTGATGGCGGTGATCGGCTACTCCCTCAACGACAGCATCGTCATCTCGGACAGGTTGCGGGATCTGCTGAGCTCGCGTACCCAGATGGGCATCCACGAATGCTCCGATGTGGCCATCAAGGCGACCTTCAGTCGCACCATGATCACCTCGGGCACCACCCTGTTTACCGTGGGCGCTCTGTTGCTGTTTGGCGGTGACGCCCTCTACGGCTTCTCCTTCACCCTGTTTGCCGGGATCCTGGTGGGCACCGTCTCCTCCATTACCGTCGCCTCGACCGTGCAGGAGCTGCTTGGGCTCACCCCGCAGGCCTACCAGAAGAAGAGCGAGGAGCCACTGGCCAACGCAGCCTGATCCTTGTTAATCAGGCCTTGCTCACCGGGTCTCAACAAACCGGGCCCCTGCCAACCATTGGCAGGGGCTTTTTCATCCCTCCTCTCGGTCTCTCGCCGCCCCTTTTGTTGCTCGGCTCGCTTCAATTGACAACTGACCATATTGAAAGCAATGACGGATCAACCCGTCATTTTTAATAACAAAAATGTCATTTTATTACGTCAGAAACCATAAAATGTGACTGAAAGCACTTTCTTGAGGGCTCAAAGGAGGCAACATTGTAGTGATTTATCTACAAAGGGATATGAGATGTTGTTACAACCTGCCAATACAGCAAAATCCAGACAGTTGCTGAACGAGACCATGGCTTTGGTACTCGCAGGAGGGCGGGGTAGTCGCCTCAAACAGTTAACCGACAACCGTGCAAAACCTGCCGTTCATTTCGGCGGCAAATTCCGCATCATCGATTTCGTGCTCTCCAACTGCATCAACTCCGGCATCCGTCGGGTCGGTGTCGTGACCCAGTACAAATCCCACAGCCTGTTGCGCCATCTCCAATCGGGCTGGTCTTTCCTGCGCTACCAGATGAACGAGTTTATCGATCTGCTCCCTGCCCAGCAGCGGGTGGATGAGGTGAACTGGTATCGGGGTACCGCCGATGCGGTCTACCAGAATCTGGATATCATCCGCGATCACGCCCCCAAATATGTGGTGGTGCTGGCAGGCGATCACATCTACAAGATGGATTACGCCGCCATGCTGCTCGACCACGTCAATATGGGCGCCAAGGTGACCGTTGCCTGCATCGAGGTGCCACGCAGTGAAGCAAGCGCCTTCGGGGTAATGGCGGTGGATGATGATCGCAAGATCAATGCCTTCGTCGAAAAGCCTGCTAACCCGCCCGCCATGCCGGGCAAGGCCGACACCGCGCTGGCCTCCATGGGCGTCTATATCTTCGATGCGGAGTATCTCTATCAGCTGCTGGAAGAGGACATTGCCAACGAGCAGTCCCATCACGATTTCGGCATGGACGTGATCCCCCGCGTGGTGAAAGAGGGCACCGCATTCGCTCACCCGTTTGGCATGTCCTGTGTCGGCTGCTGTCCGGATCGCCGCCCCTACTGGCGCGATGTGGGCACCGTGGACTCCTTCTGGGAGGCCAATATGGATCTCGCCTCCGTCACGCCGGAGCTCGATATCTACGATCAGGACTGGCCCATCTGGACCAGTCAGAACATGACTCCTCCCGCCAAGTTCGTGCAGGACCGAAACGGCCAGCACGGCATGACCATCAACTCCATGTTTGCCGGGGGGACCATCGTCAGTGGCTCTTTCATCCTGAGTTCGGTGCTCTTTACCAATGTGCGGGTCGACTCCTTCTGCACCCTGGATCAGGCCGTGATCTTCCCGGGTGTGGAGATAGGTGCCGGTTGCCGACTGCGCCGGGTGGTGATCGACAAGGGGTGCAAACTGCCGGAAGGCACGGTGATCGGTGAAAACGCCGATGAAGATGCACGTCGCTTCCACCGCTCCGAGCAGGGCATAGTGCTGGTCACCCAGGGGATGCTCACTCGCCTGAACAAAGAGCTGCAGGGAAAACAAAAGCGCTGATCCGCAGCCAGACGGGATCCCCCTTCCTACCGCAAAGGGAGCCATGATGGCTCCCTCTTTCTATGGCTGACCAGATAGCCACCTCACACCATCATTGCCATCGCGTTGCAGTCTCCCAGAGATACCATTTACTGTGGGTAAACAGCTGGGCAACGAAGCCTTTACGCCCTCAAACTGTAAACATTATTTTACACAAAAACCATTAACCCTCCGAAAAATCCTCTGTATTATTCCTGTTCGCGCTATATAGCAGCTCATTTATCTGACTTTTTAGCGGTAAACCCACTAGTTTCACTTGATTGTTTGTTTTTCCTTGGTAAGGTGATGGCGGTTGCGTAACAAAGCAGGTACCAGTGTAAATATATAGGTACACCCGCTTTTGGCTTAAGACAGTAGAGAGAATGAAATCATGCAAAGAGACCCCCTGAACAACATCCATATCCAGTCCGAACAAGTGATGATCACGCCTGCCCAGCTCAAGGAGAAGTTACCCATCTCCGACAAGGCGCTGGCATTCGTGCAAGGGGCCCGTAATACCATCGCCGATATCATTCACCGCCGCGATCACCGGCTGCTGGTGATCTGTGGTCCCTGCTCCATCCACGACATGGACACCGCCAAAGAGTACGCAACCAGACTCAAAGCGCTGCATGATGCCTATCAGGACGCTCTCTACATTGTCATGCGGGTCTACTTTGAGAAACCGCGCACCACGGTCGGCTGGAAAGGCTTTATCAACGACCCCAATCTGGATGGCACCTTCGATGTGGAGCTGGGGCTGCACCGTGCCCGCGAGCTGCTCTGCTGGCTGGCGGAGCTGGAGTTGCCGCTGGCCACCGAAGCGCTCGACCCCATCAGCCCGCAATACCTGGCGGAGCTCTTCTCCTGGTCAGCCATCGGCGCCCGCACCACCGAATCCCAGACCCACAGGGAGATGGCGTCAGGTCTCTCCATGCCGGTCGGCTTCAAGAACGGCACCGACGGCAACCTGGGGACTGCCATTAATGCGTTGCAGGCGGCCTCCTCCCCTCACGCCTTTATGGGGATCAACCAGCAGGGCCAGGTTGCGCTGCTGCAGACCCAGGGCAACCCGGATGGCCACGTGATCCTGCGCGGCGGCAAACATCCCAACTACGACTCGGTCAACGTGTCGCTGGCGGAAGAGGCGCTGGAGAAAGCGGGCCTGCTGCCGAGCCTTGTGGTGGATTGCAGCCACGGCAACTCCAGCAAGGATCACCGTTTGCAGCCCAAGGTGGCCGACAACGTCATCCACCAGATCCAGGAGGGCAACCGCTCCATCATCGGGGTGATGCTCGAATCCAACCTGTTCGAGGGAAACCAGTCCAGCGAGCAGCCCAAGGGGCAGATGCGCTACGGGGTCTCCATCACAGATGCCTGTATCGACTGGGACACCACCGCTACCCTGCTGGCCCGCTGCCACAACCAGCTGGCTGACCCCCTCAAGGGCAGAACTGCACGGTAAGCCGTGGTATCTTGTCGTAACCTATTGAACAATCGAGGTATCACTAGTGGTGGCATCAAACCGCTCATGCCGTGATACCTTGTTGCATCTTGATTTTCAGGGCGCCGCCGCTGCGGCGCCAGCAGGGACTGGATATGGCTGAAGAGTTGAATGTACTCAGGGACAAGATAGATGCGGTGGACAAGCAGCTTATCGATCTGCTGGCCGCCCGTCTGGCCCTGGTGGGAGAAGTGGGTGAAGTAAAGAGCCGCCACGGCCTGCCCATCTATGCACCGGATCGGGAAGCGAGCATGCTGGCCCGCCGCCGCGCCGAGGCCGAGCAGTTGGGAGTGCCCGGCGATCTCATCGAAGACGTACTGCGCCGGGTGATACGTGAATCTTATGCCAGCGAGAAAGATACCGGCTTCAAATGCATAAAGCCGGACCTTGGCAAAGTGGTCATCATCGGTGGTCAGGGCCAGCTTGGCCGCTTGTTCGGCCATATGTTCAGCCTCTCAGGCTATCGGGTCGAGACGCTGGAACAAACCGACTGGCCGCGTGCTGACGAGATCCTCGCCGGAGCCGGTCTGGTGATGGTGGCGGTGCCCATCGATATCACCTGCCAGATCATCGACCGCCTCGGCAACCTGCCCGCCCACTGCCTGCTGGTGGATGTCACCAGCGTGAAAGCGGCACCGCTCGAACATATGCTGGCGGTGCACCAAGGGCCGGTACTGGGACTGCACCCCATGTTCGGGCCGGATGTGGCGAGTCTCGCCAAGCAGGTGATCGTCTGCTGCCAGGGTCGTGACCCCGCCGCCAGCCAGTGGCTGCTGGATCAGATGACCATCTGGGGCGCCCGCTTGCAACAGGTGGAAGCCAAGGCCCACGATGAGGCGATGACCCTCATTCAGGCACTGCGTCACTTCGCCACCTTTGCCTATGGCTGGCACCTCTCCCGGGAGCAGGCCAATCTGGATCGCCTGCTGAGTTTGAGCTCCCCCATCTACCGGCTGGAGCTCGCCATGGTGGGGCGGCTGTTCGCTCAGGATCCCCACCTCTATGCCGACATCATTTTGTCGTCACCGCAGAATCTGGCGATGATCCGTCGCTACTACCAAAACTTCGGCGAAGCGCTGGGGCTGCTGGAGCGGGGGGACAGGGACGGTTTCATCGATGCCTTCTCGCAAGTTTCCGGTTTCTTCGGTGAGCATGCCGACCAGTTCCTGCGTGAAAGCCGCATGCTACTTGCCCAGGCTAACGACCGCCGCCAACACGGCTGATCCTGCAAAAGTAGTAACAACTCATGCCACTCGGAAGGAGCCGCCACCGTTCATAACTGGATGCGAGCCAAAGATCTCCATTGGAAGGGGCGATTAAGCGTGCGGGTTGTCATTAACAATGGCAACCCGCTTTGCAACTAGTCTCGAAGCAAACCCAGTCCTACCTAATCGTCGCCATCTGCCGCACGCATCGCTGCTCCCTGTCATCCACCCGCTTGGCAAACCAGGCGGTGGTGAGGTTGCGGGTGATTTTTGGGCTCTTTAGCTGTATGCCGGGCAGGATGGCGCGGGGCAGTCGCTTGCCCGCTTGCTTGTCGGCCAGGGTAAAGATGCGATGGTAGAGATCGGTCTCGGCAAATTCGGCGGTATCCCCTTTGCGCAGGCTCTGGCGGATCGCCTGCTTGCTCATATTGACCCGGTTGGCGAGGGTGTAGACGGCAAGCTCGGTATTGCCCGGCAGATCCGAGTCATAGCGGATCAGATCCCCGTCCAGCGCCAGAGTTTTGCCACTCAAACGGCTGACGGCGGCCTGAAAAGCGGCATTGCGGCTGGCGTACCAGCCAGCGTTGAAATCGGCAAAGCGGTAGAGGGTATCCGGGTAGTCGGCGGGATAACCGAAGATATGCTTGGTGCCAAACCAGATGCCGCCGCGACGGGTAAAGACTTCGTGGCGGATGGAATCCTTGATTGGATAGGGGTAACCACGGGAGTTGGCCTCGGCAAAGGCGATACTCACCTGCATCGGGCCGCCGGTATGCACCGGGTTGAGGTTGCCAAACAGCGTCTTGCCCATCGGCAGCATGCTGATCATGTCTTCGAAGATTTCACTCATCTCCCGCTCGGTACGCAACTTGTCGATCCGCTCGGCGTAGCTCTTGCCGGTGGGCGAGTTGATGGAGAGCGCGGCCCGCACCATAAATTCGGGGATCAGCAGCTTGGCTGCCCGTGAGTTGATCTCTTTCCAGGCGATCTTGCCAAGGCCCGGCACCACGGGGTCGGCCTGATAAGTGGCTTCCTGCTCCGCCACCGCCAGCACGCTACAGACATTGTGATCATTGACCGTCACCCCCTGGGTGGTGAGCGCCGTCACCACGTCGTTGGCCCACCCTTGTTTGTCAGGCACCTGACGGGGCAAGAAGCGCACGATGCGGCTCTTCATATCCGCCGGTTTGCGCGGCTGCATGGCAGGCGGCGTTTTGGGGTTGCTTACGCTCGCCTCTTTGGCAGGCGCGGAGGCGGGATCACTGGCACAACCGGCCAGCAACAAGGCAGAGCAGAAGGCAAGAAGACGACAGGAAGGTAAAGCGCTCATAAGCATGTCCATTTTTTGTAGGCCCTACAGGCAGCGCCGCTGGCACTGCACTGACAAGCAAAGTGGGGCCATTGTAGAGGATTGCCTGCTGCAGTTGAAACCCGCGCTCGCAGCATCCCCTCCCCTTGCCGGCTTTTACCCCCCCACGCGCCATCCGTTGTCTGCGATGCGGAACTCATGACCTTCCTCAATGGCTCACCCGCCCCGAACCGAACGCTTAGCGACAGATAAAAAGAAACCCCCGCCATCGCTGGCGGGGGTTGGTCGTCTGGCAAGTCGGGCTGATGCCCGCTGCAAACTCTTAGCGGTTTTTCACCTTCTGGTGCAGCTCCTGCACCGAGTTGACGTTGGCGGTGGCATCCACGCTGATGGCCATGCAGGTGGCAAACGCCTCATTCATGGTGGTGGTATACGCCACCTTGTTCTGCAAGGCGGCGCGACGCAGCTGCTTGGAGTCCTGGATCGCCACCCGCCCTTCGGCGGTGTTGACGATGTAGGTGTACTCGCCATTCTTGATGCGGTCGAGAATGTGCGGGCGACCTTCGTGCACCTTGTTGACCAAGCGCGGGTTGATGCTCGCCTCACCCAGCGCAACGGCTGTGCCGTGAGTGGCATCCAGCTCGTAGCCCAGCTCCAGCAGCTTGGCAGCCAAGTCAACCACCTGCGCCTTGTCGCTGTGACGCACTGACAAGAGGGCACGACCCTCTTTCGGTACGGCGTGGTTGGCACCCAGCTGCGCCTTGGCATAGGCCTCGGCAAAGCTGCTGCCCACACCCATTACCTCACCGGTAGAGCGCATCTCCGGCCCCAGCAGCGGGTCAACTCCCGGGAACTTGGCGAACGGCAGTACCACCTCTTTCACCGAGTAGTAGGGCGGGATGATCTCTTTGGTGAAGCCCTGTTCTTGCAGCGACTGACCGGCCATCACACGGGCGGCAATCTTGGCCAGCGGGGCGCCGGTCGCCTTGGAGACAAACGGCACGGTACGGGCGGCACGCGGGTTCACTTCGATGAGATAGATATCATCGCCCTTGACCGCGAACTGCACGTTCATCAGGCCGATAACGCCGAGCTCCAGCGCCAGCTTGCGCACCTGCTCGCGGATCTCGTCCTGAATCTTCTTGGACAAGGTATAAGGAGGCAGCGAGCAACCGGAGTCACCGGAGTGAATACCGGCCTGCTCGATGTGCTCCATGATGCCGCCGATGACCACATCGGTGCCGTCGCAGATGGCATCCACGTCCAGCTCGGTGGCATCGTCCAGGAAGCGGTCCAGCAGCACCGGCGATTCGTTGGAGACGCTCACCGCCTCGGCGAAGTAACGACGCAGATCCTGCTCGTCATAGACGATTTCCATGGCGCGGCCACCCAGCACGTAGGAGGGGCGAACCACCAGCGGGTAGGTGATACGCTCGGCCAGCAGCACGGCCTGCTCCAGCGCGGTGACGGTGCCGTTTTCCGGCTGCTTGAGGCCGAGGCGCTCGACAGCAGACTGGAAGCGCTCGCGGTCTTCGGCGCGGTCGATGGCATCCGGGCTGGTACCGATAATCGGCACGCCGTTGGCTTCCAGTGCACGGGCCAGTTTCAGCGGGGTCTGGCCACCGTACTGAACGATGACGCCCTTGGGTTTTTCGATGCGCACGATTTCCAGCACATCTTCCAGAGTCACCGGCTCGAAGTAGAGACGATCCGAGGTGTCGTAATCGGTGGAGACGGTCTCCGGGTTGCAGTTGACCATGATGGTCTCGTAACCATCTTCGCGCAGGGCCAGCGCCGCATGCACGCAGCAGTAGTCGAACTCGATACCCTGACCGATACGGTTCGGGCCGCCGCCGATGATCATGATCTTGTCGCGGTTGCTCGGGGCCGCTTCGCACTCCTCGTCATAGCTGGAGTACATGTAGGCGGTGTTGGTGGCGAACTCGGCGGCGCAGGTATCAACCCGCTTGTAGACCGGGAAGATGTTGTGGCGGGCGCGCAGTTTGCGCACTTCCCCTTCGGCCACGCCGAGGATCTTGGCCAGACGGGCATCGGCAAAGCCTTTGCGCTTGAGGGCACGCAGGAAGTCGGCATCGAGACCGGCCATGCCGCGCTCTTTCACCTCTTCTTCCAGTTTCACCAGGTCTTCAATCTGTACCAGGAACCAGGGGTCAATCTTGGTCAGCTTGAAGATGCCATCCATGGAGAGACCGGCGCGGAACGCATCGGCGATGTAGAAGATACGGTCACTACCAGCGTCCTGCAGCTCGTGACGGATGCGGGTCAGGGAGTCCGGGGCATTGAGGTCAACCATGGGGTCGAAGCCGGTTTTGCCGGTCTCGAGGCTGCGCAGGGCCTTGTGCAGGGACTCCTGGAAGTTGCGGCCGATGGCCATCACTTCGCCGACCGACTTCATCTGGGTCGTCAGACGGTCGTTGGCACCGGCGAATTTTTCGAAGTTGAAGCGCGGCACCTTGGTGACCACGTAGTCGATGGCCGGCTCGAAGGAGGCCGGAGTGCGACCGCCGGTGATGTCGTTCATCAGCTCGTCGAGGGTGTAACCGATGGCGAGCTTGGCAGCGATCTTGGCAATGGGGAAACCGGTCGCCTTGGAGGCCAGCGCAGAGGAGCGCGACACCCGCGGGTTCATCTCGATGATGACCATGCGGCCATCTTTCGGGTTGATACCGAACTGGACGTTGGAGCCGCCGGTCTCGACGCCGATCTCGCGCAGCACCGCCATGGAGGCGTTGCGCATCAGCTGGTACTCCTTGTCGGTCAGCGTCTGGGCTGGCGCGACCGTGATGGAGTCACCGGTGTGGATACCCATGGGGTCGAAGTTTTCGATGGCGCAGACGATGATGCAGTTGTCGTTGCGATCCCGCACAACTTCCATCTCGTACTCTTTCCAGCCGATCAGCGACTCGTCGATGAGCAGTTCTTTGGTCGGGGAGAGATCCAGACCGCGCTCGCAGATCTCGACGAACTCTTCGGTGTTGTAGGCGATGCCGCCACCGGAGCCGCCCATGGTAAAGGAGGGACGGATGATGCAGGGGAAACCGACCATCTGCTGCACGCCCCACGCCTCTTCCATGTTGTGGGCGATGCCGGCACGCGGGCACTCGAGGCCAATGCTGCGCATCGCCTTGTCAAAGCGGGAGCGGTCTTCGGCCTTGTCGATGGCGTCCGCGGTGGCACCGATCATCTCGACACCGAACTCGGCCAGCACGCCATGCTTCTCCAGCGCCAGTGCACAGTTAAGCGCAGTCTGGCCGCCCATGGTGGGCAGGATAGCGTCCGGGCGCTCTTTCTTGATGATTTCGCGCACCACTTCCCAGGTGATGGGCTCGATGTAGGTGGCGTCTGCCATCTCCGGGTCGGTCATGATAGTGGCCGGATTGGAGTTGACCAGAATGACGCGGTAGCCCTCCTCGCGCAGGGCTTTGCACGCCTGGGCGCCAGAGTAGTCAAATTCGCAGGCTTGGCCGATGACGATGGGGCCGGCGCCGAGGATCAGGATGCTCTGAAGGTCGTTACGTTTTGGCATGAAACTCTTTCCTCTATTTCTTAGGCGCGATACTGCTTAATCAATTCAATAAAGTGGTCAAAAAGACCGGCACAGTCGTGCGGGCCCGGGCTCGCTTCGGGGTGCCCCTGGAAGCTGAAGGCCGGACGGTCGGTGCGATGGATACCTTGCAGGGAACCATCGAACAGGGAGACGTGGGTGGCGCGCAGGCAATCCGGCAGGCTGTTCTCGTCTACCGCAAAGCCGTGGTTCTGGGCGGTGATCATGACGGTGTTGTCATCAAGGCTCTTCACCGGATGGTTGGCGCCGTGGTGGCCAAACTTCATCTTGACGGTCTTGGCACCGGAGGCCAGACCCAGCAGCTGGTGACCCAGACAGATGCCGAACACCGGCGTGTTGGTATTAAGGAAAGCCTTGATGGCCTCGATGGCGTAGTCGCACGGCTCGGGGTCGCCGGGGCCGTTGGAGAGGAAGATGCCATCCGGGTTCATCGCCAGTACCTCGGCGGCCGGGGTCTTGGCAGGCACCACGGTCAGGCGGCAGCCACGGTCAACCAGCATCCGCAGGATGTTGCGCTTGACGCCAAAGTCATAGGCCACTACGTGGTATTTCAGCTGGTCGGCATCCGGGGTGACATGCCCCTTGCCAAGCTGCCAGCTCCCTTCGGTCCAGTTGTACGCTTCACCAACCGTCACCTCTTTGGCCAAGTCCATCCCCTTCAGACCGGGGAAGGCGCGGGCCTGTTCGAGAGCATAGGCTTCATCGACCTGTTTCCCGGCCAGAATGCAGCCAGCCTGAGCGCCTTTCTCGCGCAGAATGCGGGTCAGTTTACGGGTGTCGATGTCGGCGATGCCAACGATGTTGTGAGACTTGAGGTATTCGGAGAGGGATTGCTGATTGCGGAAATTGGAGGCAAGTATCGGAAGGTCCCGGATGATCAATCCCTGAGCATGGATCTGACTGGACTCTTCATCTTCGCTGTTGGTGCCGGTGTTGCCTATATGGGGGTAAGTGAGGGTGACTATCTGACGGGAATAAGAGGGATCGGTGAGGATTTCCTGATAGCCCGTCATCGACGTATTGAAAACCACTTCACCAACGGAACATCCCTCGGCGCCTATCGACACGCCTTTGAACACAGTTCCATCTTCCAGCACTAGCAATGCAGTGTGATTCAAGACAACCTCCAGTTATTTAGCTTTAAATTCAGCAATTTACCTGGGTGTTGCGGGCTCGGTTCCGGTCTTGGACAGGACTCGAACCCGGCAGATTTCTGGCAAATTGGGCGCATTCTACTTAAAAAAAGTGGCATTTCAACGTCTTTTCTCAGACGAAATGCATCTAAATTCAATAAAAAAGCAACATTACCCATTATCTATGCACTTAATCGCTTTGCAACCCCCTCCCACGAAAGAAAAGGAAAAACCACCACCAAAAGATGACACCAAGCCAGCAATAGAGACAAAAACAAACAAAAAAAACTAATTAAAACAATGGCATTTATTTTTACACAAAAAACATTAATGACAAATTTAACGCTTTTAAGATGACAAGAGTGAACATGAAAAATGGAAAACGTTTTTCTGCGTTTGAATTTTTAGTCTTTTCCGATCGGTGTAAAAAAATGGCTTTATCAGCCATAAAGATGCTCAAATCTGTTACCTGGTGATGACATTCAGGAAGGGAAAATCTGGTGGATAACGCAATAGTGTGATTTATAAGGCATTCAGATAAAAATTGCCGATAGCGTGTCTTTTTACACAAACTCTGGCTGACTGACAGCAAAAACCCCGGCAAGCCGGGGTTTTTCACTGGGTAGCTGTAGTACGAAAGTGCCGCACAGAGGCATCACTTGAGATTGAGCACATCCTGCATGTCATAAAGACCGGCACCCTGCTGACCAAGCCACTTGCCCGCCCGCACAGCACCGTTGGCGAAAGTCAGGCGACTTGAAGCTTTGTGGCTGATCTCCACCCGCTCGCCTATATCGGCAAACATGACGGTATGCTCCCCCACCAGATCGCCGGCGCGAATGGTGGCAAAGCCGATAGTGTTGCGATCCCGCTCGCCAGTGATCCCCTCGCGACCATAGACGGCGCACTCCTTGAGATCCCGACCCAGCGTTTTGGCGACCACTTCCCCCATGGAGAGCGCGGTACCGGATGGCGCATCCACCTTGTGGCGATGGTGGCCCTCGATGATCTCGATGTCGGTGTAATCCCCCATCACCTTGGCGGCCTGCTCCAGCAGCTTGAACACCAGGTTGACCCCGACCGAGTAGTTGGAGGCGAACACGATACCGATCTGCTTGCCCGCCTCTTTCAGAGCAGCCTTGCCTGCATCGTCAAAACCGGTGGTGCCGATCACCATCTGCTTGTGGTGGGCCAGTGCAAAGGCCAGATTGGCAAGGGTCACCTCGGGGCGGGTGAAGTCGATGATGAGATCAAACTCGTCACGCACCTTGTCCAGACTATCGCTGATGGCCACACCAAGATGGCCCAGCCCATTGAGCTCACCGGCATCAAGACCGATCACCGCCGAGCCCGGCCGCTCCAGCGCAGCACCAACCACCACGCCATCGGTGTTGGTGATGGCCTCCAGCAGCACCTTGCCCATACGACCATTACAGCCCATCACGGCCACACGGATCGGATTGTCCATCTCCACCCTCTCATCTCTTTTAATTATGGAAAGAGACCGTTTTACCAGCCCGCGCCGGGTTTGAAAAGCCATGATGCCACCACTCCTTGCTGCGCTCGTCAACGGCAGCGCACACTGGCTGGCCAAGAACTTCCTTTTGGTCACAGGCCGTTTTTCATCGTCTCACTCCATCATTTGGCAGACCGGGTGCCATCTGATAGGTTCGAACGAGTGAAATGCCAGCATAAGCAAAATCAGGGCAACGCCCGTGTCGATATCAAACGAGGTGCAAGGATGAGCGCAGGATTGCTGTTTGCTGTGGGGTTGATATCACTGACCCTGGTCATACTGGCCGCGGCTCTGCTGTTTGGCGGGCCGAACCCGGCACCGGCGATGGCCAGCATCAACGACCCTTTCAAGGGGAGTGACTGGAGCAGCATGCCACCTCTCTCAAGATACCCGGCGCGTGACGGCACACAGTTGGCCTATCGGCACTATGGCGCAAAGGAGCACGCAGAGAACAACAAGGTCAAGGGCAGCGTGGTACTGGTTCACGGCTCTTCTGCCAGCAGCCAGAGCATGCACAAGATGGCGAGCGCCTTTTCGCAAGCGGGATACGACGCCTACGCCCTCGATATTCGCGGCCATGGCGCATCGGGCAACAAAGGCACCATTTCCTACATCGGTCAGCTTGAAGACGATCTGGAAGATTTCATCAAGTCGGTAGCCCCCGACAAGCCTGCAACACTCGTCGGCTTCTCGTCAGGGGGTGGCTTTGTGCTGCGTGTTGCTGGCAGTGCGCGACAAACCCTTTTCGAGAGCTATCTGCTGCTCTCCCCCTATCTCGGCCCCACCGCCGCCAACTACCGGCCCAACAGCGGTGGCTGGGTGCGTGTCGGCTTGCCTCGCCTCATCGCCCTGAGCATCCTCAACGGTTTCCATATTTCCGCACTCAACCATCTGACCGTGCTGAACTTTGCCCTTAATGATGAGGCGAAATCCCTGCTGACCCCATCCTACTCCTTCAACCTTGCCTCTAACTTTCAGCCAGAGCGCGACTATCAGCAGAATTTGCGCAATGTACAACGCCCCTGCGCAGTGATCGCGGGTGCAAATGACGAAGCCTTCCAAACAGATCAACTTGAACCTGAGTTAAGACGTCTCGGCATCTCCTGGCCTGTCACCCTGCTGCCCGGAATTGGCCACATTCCGCTGACGCTGGAACAGGACGCCATCACAACAGCCGTTCAGGCGGTGGAGAAATTGACACAGTAACCACACAGCCCAGGTCTTGTGTCCACGCGTTCTGGAAATATCCGTACCATGCTCACGTAGAGATAGAGAGAGGGCTGCGGGAGAAATCCCCAAGATGGCATGCAGAGATCTTATCGTTTACCTCTTTCCTTATTAAAGGCACGCGATACCCCCAGATACCCGCGGACTGCGCCAGAACAGCAATGAACAATAAACAGCACTAGCTTCTTTTTCCGAATATTCTTTGGATATCTCAATCACACCAGAATCATCAAACAAAAACACCTATCCATCTGGACGTCTATCTTGACCTTGTGGGGTTGACTCACTACTGTGGGCACCCCAATGAGGCAGGATGCCCGCCCTGTTTTCCCCCTATCCCTATCCGATACAGGTACAAAGCAGTTTATGACAGGAGGTCATTGTTCAATTTCAGAGGAACACATGATCCAGACTCAACCCAGTGCCAGGGCCTTGCTGCCACTTCTGGTTTTTCTCGCACTCTTTATCGGTACCGGTACCTGGCTGACCCTGCAGGGGGTCGAGTTCGCTTTCTATCAGCTGCCCGCTCCGGTTGCTGCCTTGCCTGCGGTGATGCTGGCCCTGCTGCTTGGCAAAGAGAGCTTCAACAGCAATCTGGAGACCTTCTTCAAGGGGGTTGGCCACAGCAATATCATGGCGATGTGCCTTATCTATCTGCTGGCGGGCGCCTTTGCCAGCGTGGCCAAGGCCACCGGCGGGGTTGATGCTACTGTGGCGCTGGGCCTGTCGCTCATCCCTGGCTGGGCGCTGTTGCCCGGGCTGTTCCTCATCTCTGCCTTTATTGCTACCGCCATGGGCACCTCCATGGGCACCATAGGTGCCGTGGCCCCCGTGGCGCTGGGCGTGGCGCAGGCGGCCGGTATCGATCCGGTGCTGATGGCTGGTACCATTCTCTCCGGCGCCATGTTTGGCGATAACCTCTCCATCATCTCCGACACCACCATAGCAGCAACCCGCAGCCAGGGGTGCGAGATGAAGGACAAGTTCCGCGAAAACTTCAAGATTGCGGCCCCAGCTGCCATCGCGGTGATCCTGCTCTATCTGACCCTGGGCTCAGTGGGTGAATCCCCAGCCAACGGCAGCGCCATCGAGCTGTTCAAGGTGATGCCTTATCTGCTGATCCTGGGGCTGGCGCTCGCCGGAGTGAATGTATTTGTGGTGCTGGGGATCGGCATTCTGGCCGCCGGAGTGGTGGGCATGATCAACGGCTACGCCATCGGTCAGTTCAGCAAGGATATCTATCAGGGCTTTACCGGCATGCAGGAGATCTTCCTGCTCTCCATGCTGATCGGCGGTCTCGGCGCCCTGATGGAGCGTCAGGGTGGTCTGGCCTGGATCAGCGAGCGCATCAGCGCCCTGATTGCCCGTTTCACTCGCGAGCACAATGGTGAACAGAACGAGAAAGCGGCCGAGCTCGGCATCGCCGGGGTGGTGAGCCTCACCAACCTCTGCACCGCCAACAACACGGTGGCTATTATCGTCGCCAGCAAGGTAGCCCGGGATCTGGCCGAACATCACGGTGTCACCCCGCGCCGCGCCGCCTCCATGCTAGATATCTTCTCCTGCGTGGTACAGGGTCTGATCCCCTGGGGCGCACAGGCGCTGCTGCTGGGCTCCATCTTCGCCCTGTCGCCGTTGGCGGTAGTAAGCATGAGTTTCTACCCGATGGCGCTCGCGGTAGCGGCACTGATTGCCGTGTTCGTGAAGCACCAGATGCGCGGCAAGGCTGACAAGTAACAAACCAGAGGCTGGCGCGCCGACATGCTGTCAACAGGGGCCACACCCTGGCCCTTGTTGACTCACCAACGGATCCGCCAGCATTTATCCCACCGTTCCGGGCATCAGCCGTCCGGGACGGGGTTTCCCTGCCCCCCTTAACGTCAAGAGTGAATGTGCTAAGGTAGAGCGCGTTCAAGCCATCGATGCGCAGCTATGCCAGAGGTTCCCCATGCATGAGTCCCAACCCGAACGTCAATCCCTGCGCCAACTGGTTCGTCAACGCCGCAAAAATCTGAGTCCGGCCGAGCAGCAGGCGGCGGCCCAACAGCTGCTGGCCCAGTTCAAGCAACACCCCGAGATCCTCGCCGCCAAACGCATTGCCCTCTATCTGGCCAATGATGGGGAGATCAACCCCTTGCCCACCATCCATTGGCTGTGGGCCCAGCACAAAGAGGTCTACCTGCCGGTGCTCCACCCCTTTACCCCGGGTCACCTGCTCTTTTTGCGCTATACCGCCACCAGCCCCATGGTGCGCAACCGCTACGGCATCGAAGAGCCCGAGCTGGATATCCTGCAGGTGGTGCCCCATAGCACGCTCGATCTTATCTGCACCCCGCTGGTTGCCTTCGATGCCCAGGGTAATCGCCTTGGCATGGGGGGCGGCTACTACGATCGCACTCTCGCCATCTGGCATGAGCACAAGCTGGGCCCCAAGCCGCTCGGCATTGCCCACGACTGCCAGCAGGTGGATGCGGTCCCGCAAGAAGAGTGGGATGTGCCGCTGCCCCAGATCATCACCCCGAGCCACTGCTGGCGCTTTGAATAAGCTGTTTTTGGCAGGGAATCCCGGCTTTGTGCGCGCAAACGCAGAATAAACAGGCAAACGATTTACAAAGTCCCTCTTTTTGCCCCGGAACGTGAGCAACAAGGTCGCGACGGGGTACCGGGTTGGATATAATGCGCCCGCTTTTTTCTTAAGGAACGATCATGACTCAAGATGAAATGAAGAAGGCGGCCGGTTGGGCTGCGCTCAAGTATGTGGTTCCCGGCACCATCGTCGGGGTGGGCACCGGCTCTACCGTCAACCACTTTATCGACGCGCTGGCGACCATGAAGGACGAGATCAAGGGAGCGGTATCCAGCTCCGTTGCCTCTACCGAGCGCCTCAAGGGCTTCGGCATCACCGTATATGATCTCAACGAGATCGGCGCCCTCTCCGTCTATGTGGATGGCGCCGACGAGATCAACGCAACCCGCGACATGATCAAGGGCGGTGGCGCAGCCCTGACCCGCGAGAAGATCGTTGCCGCCGTAGCTGACAAGTTCATCTGCATCATCGACAACACCAAGACCGTCGACGTGCTGGGCCAGTTCCCGCTGCCGGTGGAAGTGATCCCGATGGCCCGCGAATACGTGGCCCGCGAAATTCGCAAACTGGGTGGCAACCCGGTGTGGCGTGAAGGCGTGGTCACCGACAACGGCAACCACATTCTGGATGTAAAAGGCATGGCCATTACCGACGCCAAGGCGCTGGAAGTGCGACTGAACGCCATTGTTGGCGTGGTCACCAACGGCCTGTTCGCCGCCCGCGGCGCCGATGTTGTCCTGATCGGTACGCCGGACGGCGTGATTACCCAGTAATCCCGACACCGGTAGCACATGCAGCGGCATCCTCCCTCGCCCGCCAGCGCCACTCTGCCAGCCCTGACGCAACAGCGGCGTTGATTGAGCCCCCGGATGGGATATGACCCCAGGGCGAGAGCGTGAACATATTGTTAAATTGACTTCAATTCAGCCAGCCCTGAATCCAATACCTTTTCCAGATATGGGCTGCTCATGCCCGCAAATTGCTGCTTCTTCCGCAAGCTTGCCTTACGGCTGGTTTCGGCTCGCAGCATGTTTTGCGCCATGTGTCGTGCACAGGCCAATATTTGAGGGGCATCACCTCGATATATCTGGCAGGCATCCTCATTCATCACGACATCCAGAACCCAGTGCAGGCTATTTTCAATTGCCCAGTGCCCTCGTACCGCTGAAGCAAACTGCTCTGGTGTCAGTTCAGCCGAGCTGATGTAGTAGCGATACTCCATCGAAAATTTTTCCATATTTTCAATTCGATAGGATATTGCGACACCGACAGTCTTCAGCGATTTCCACTCTGGAAATTGCTCTGATAGTGCTCCGGCTGGTAACACATGGTACTCGCGGCCATCGATGCGACCGTGCTCTTTCTCGACACTGAGCGTTTCTTCACTCAGCGGCTTCTTGGTCGACTCGGCCAGAGCTGCGCGTACTGCATTATGCAGTGTGGGCTGGTTACCTTTTACCGCCAGCAAGTAGTCGCCACCGCCCTTGACTATGGTTGAGGCTATTCCAGTCTGGCAGCCCATGGCATCGATGGATACCAGGCAGCCTTTTATATCGAGGAGTGCCAGTAATTCAGGAATGGCGGTGATTTCGTTAGATTTCTCATCTGTTTTGACTTGCCCGAGCACCAGACGATTCTCAGCGGCAAAGGCACTGACCATATGAATGGTAGACTGACGACTGTCTCGGTCGTAAGAGCTGCGTAAGGTCTTGCCGTCAATGGCAATCAGCTCACCATCGGTACGTTCTGATGTTGCTTGCATCCAGCGGACGAAGGCGTTCTGGAATTGCTCCGGTTGAATACGGGAGATGATCCTGGCTATGGTGTCGTGAACAGGTAATCCGTTATGAAACAATCCATTACGCTGAAACCATTCCAGATGTGCCTCGCCGAAAAGCTCGATATCTTCCCAACCTTGAGCTCCACCAATAGCAGCACAGACGGTGAGAAAAACCACATCGAAGAAGGGGTACGCGATTTTGGTTGTCTGACGAGGGTCTTCAAGTTCGGAGAAGAATTGGGTAAATGCCGCTTGATGGTTCATGACGAAACTCCCGTAAAAGAGAGTATAAGATCACACCCTGTTCGGTCGGTCAAATCCTCGTGCCCTGCTTAAAAAACGTTCGCGATCTTGCCCTG